>JAGQPC010000503.1 GCA_020426925.1 Planctomycetales bacterium
GTCCCAAAGCGAGTTTGCAAAAGTTCGTAGACGGTAAAAAGTTCTCCACGAAAATAGAGCGGCAACAACCACAGCACGACAATCAGCCGCCCAACCATGTAGCCGATCGGCAATTGGAGAAAACGCAAGTCTCCTCCTTCAGCGAAGGAAATGCCGGGAACGCTGAGAAACGTTACGGTACTCGTCTCAGTAGCGACGATGGACCCGAGTATCGCCCACCAGGGCGCATCTTTTCCGCCGAGCAAATACCCTTTGGCGTCTTGTTTTCCTCGCCCCAAGAACGCCCCAATCGCCACTACCGAAGCAATGTATGACAGCAGGATGCACGCATCGACGGGGTGGAGTTTTTCCATGTTCTTGGTGCCACGACCAACGGGAACCGTGGCGGATCTATGAATTCTGCTGGATTCCAGCCTAGAGCGTCGGATTGAACTCGCTCCGATTATCGATGACACCAGTTTTTTTACACGCCCCCATTGCCAATCTAAGCCCAGCTCAATAATATCTCGCTATTGATATTGCGTCTCAAGTTCATGTTTTATCGGAGAATAAGATAATGCAGGAAAAACAGCCGCTTCGACGCGGGTTTACGTTAGTCGAACTACTTGTCGTTATTGCCGTTATCGCGATCCTGGTGCTGCTGCTGTTACCCGCGGTTAACGCCGCCAGAGAGGCAGCCAGAAGATCCCAGTGCTTGAGCAACATCCGACAGATGGGGATTGCTACCATCAATTTCGAGTCTGCCCGCGGACGTTTTCCCTCCAGCTGGGATCCTCTCGGTGGCTGGTCGGCTCAAGCTCGATTGCTCGATTTTGTCGAAGAAGGCGTCATTGGTGACAACGTCAAGTTTAACGAACCATACGGCAACGCTAGGACTCTCGGCAACAAACAACTGAGCGCCTATCGCGTCTCGCCTCTGATGTGCCCAAGCGAAATACGCGACGAAGTTCGGTATGACGATGAGTACAACCCAGAACACTATCCACTGAATTATGCCGTCAACGAAGGAGTGTGGTTCGTTTGGGATCCTCGGACGGGTGAAGGTGGCGACGGTGCCTTCTACCCGGGAAGCAAACTCAAAGCTCGCGAATTCACAGATGGGTTGAGCAAAACGCTCTGCATGGCAGAAGTGAAGGCTTATACGTTTTACGAGCGAGACATCAACAAAAGCGGCAACCTTCCAATGCCGACAGATCCGAACGAGCTACTCCCCGGCGACAAAGTTCGCGAAACCGGACATTCAGAGTGGGTTGACGGCCGAGTTCACCAGACCGGGTTCACGACAACTTTTCCGCCGAATGCGTTCGTAAATCCAGCTCGCTTAGGCGACAAGGACATCGACTGGACGAACGCTCGTGAAGGCAAATCCAAAACGCATCGAACTTACGCCGCCGTCACTTCACGAAGCTACCATACAACCGGCGTGACTGTCGTCATGATGGATGGATCGGGAAAAGTGATCCCAAGCAGCATCGATTTGAACGTGTGGCAAGCGATGTCGACAAGAAATGGCAGCGACGCCCTGTCTACCGACGACGCGTCTTTATAATCCGGTTCTGTTGAAGGAGGAGAGTTAGCGGCGAGGACATCATTTGTTCTTTCTGGCGTAACCGAGCCTACCAACCAGAATTGACGACCGTTGTCGACTATAGCCATTCTTCGACGTTAGTTTTGTCCAACGACACTTGCGTGCAGATTTTTGTTTGCGTTTTTTTGATTGATGGGTCGGTTCCGTATGCGCCTGAAACTGAATCTTACTGCGATCGAGTATCGGGCTGATCCGTTCACGGCGTTTGGACGACTTCGCGATATGGGAACCTTTGTTCCGGCTCGAATTCCGCTGATCGGAAACCTCTGGCTGGCGACTACTTATGACGCAGTCAACGACGTACTGAAAGACGACAGCCTGTTTTGCCGAAATCCCAAGAACGCTGGGCGGCGGAACTTTCCGATGCTCCAGCTCATGATGCCGGGGCTGTTCCGGGTGATGGCGAAAAACATGATCGGCATGGACGAACCTGATCATCGTCGCCTCCGATCGCTCGTCGATCAGGCGTTCCAACGACAAAGCATCGACGACCTTCGCCCCACCATCAAGCAGATCGTCGACGATCAACTGGACTACGTGGAAGAACTTGCGAAACAGCAGAACTGCAAAGTTGAGCTCATTGAACACTTATGTAGGCCAGTGCCGCTTGCCGCGATCTGCCAACTGCTTGGGTTGCCAGCCGAAGATCAACCGAATTTCAAGAAGTGGTTTAATTCATTCACGCGTATCCAGTCGGTTTGGGGAATCGTAAAAATCGTTCCCGGCATGTCGAAAACTATCAAATACCTTCGCCACCAGATTGAAGAAGTGCGTCGAAATCCTCGCCCCGGATTGATGACAGCGCTCGTCGAGGCCGAACAGGCGGGTGATAGACTCAACGATCAAGAGCTACAATCGATGGTGATGTTGCTGTTACTTGCAGGGCACGAAACGACAGTGCATCTGATCACGAACGCGGTTCTCACGTTGCTGCAAATGCCTGATGTGCGCGACCAGCTTTTAGCAGACTGGACGCTCGTCGATCCGGCTGTCGAGGAAGTGCTCCGTTATTGTTCGCCCGTCCAGTTTGCGAAACCTCGTTTTGTAACGACGGACACTGAATTTCACGGACACTCGTTCAAGCGTGGAGAAGTCGTGATGCCGTGTCTCGCATCGGCAAATTACGATCCGCATCGTTTCGAACAACCAGACAGGTTCATCTTCGATCGCCCGAGAAACTACCATTTAGATTTTGGAGCCGGGCCTCACGTGTGCCTCGGCTTAAAGCTCGCTCGCGCGGAAACTCAGATCGCTCTGGAGCGTCTGTTCACTCGGTGGCCAGATCTCCAACCGACGTTCGAGCCGTCAACTCCCGATTGGTCGCGCCGGCTCGGCATGCGATCGCTGAACTCTCTTGAGGTCCGCGCGGCCTAAGACCCGTACGTACTCTGACCATCAAACGCCCAGAGCAATTCCGGGCGCGGGTAAGCTGCTTGCTCCCATCAAATACTCGTCGACTGCGCGAGCGACGCCGCGTCCTTCGTTGATGGCCCAAACGACGAGCGATTGACCGCGACGACAATCGCCGGCAGCGAACACGCCGGGAACGCTGGTCGTGAATGCACCGTGCTCCGCCTTGATCGTCACCCAATTACCGCGAGGATTCTGAGTTTCAAGTCCCATCTGTTCAGTGATGGCTAACTCGGGTCCGACGAAGCCGGTGGCCAGCAACACCAAATCGGCTGGCCAGACTTTATCACTGCCTTCGACTTCAGAAAAGGGAGCCTTTTCACCGGGCTTCGACCAATCGAGTTGAACCGTGCGAACTCCCGTGATGTGCCCGTCGTCATCTTTGATGAACTCTTTCGTCAACAGCGAATAGTTTCGAGGATCGGTGCCAGTCGCTGCCTCAACTTCTTCGTGGGAATAATCGACACGGAAGATGCGCGGCCACTGCGGCCACGGGTTATCGTCCGCCCTTTCAGCCGGAGGTTTGTCGAGCAACTCGAAGTTAACTACGCTGGTGCAACCATGACGCAAAGACGTTCCGATGCAGTCTGCACCGGTGTCGCCGCCACCGATGACTACGACGTTCTTGCCTTTTGCAGAAAGATACTTTTCGTCAGCCAGATCTGAATCCAGCAGGCTCTTGGTATTCCGAGTTAGGAAGTCCATTGCGAAATGGATGCCCTTCGCATCACGTCCTTCACACCGAGCGACCGGATCGAAGGGCTTTGTCGCACCGAGCGCCAACACAACCGCATCGAAATCGTTTTGCAGAGTCTTCGGATCGATGTATGTGATTTCGCAACCGTTTTCTGCCATGATTTGGTTCACGTGGCCCAACGGATATTCCTCCTTCGTTCCGATACAGGTCTTCGTAACGAAAGTGACACCTTCGGCTCTCATCTGGTCGACTCGACGCTCGACTTGTTCTTTGTCGAGCTTCATGTTGGGAATGCCGTACATCAACAATCCGCCAATGCGATCAGCTCGCTCGTAAACCGTGACGCTATGCCCCGCCTGGTTCAACTGCGCAGCGGCCGCAAGCCCAGATGGCCCGGAGCCTACGACGGCAACTTTCTTTCCCGTGCGATGTTCGGGAACGTTGGGCTTGATCCAGCCTTCCGCCCAGCCGCGATCA
>JAGQPC010000504.1 GCA_020426925.1 Planctomycetales bacterium
GGGTGCGACGAGCGACCAGTGCTCTTGCCAAGTCGCGCCAGAATCAATCCAGGCTTTGACAAGTGCGATCTCTTCCTCGGTCATCGGTTTACCCGTATCGGCGGGCGGCATGCGTTCATCTTCGTCGTCCGAGATCAGCCGAGTATAAATGGCGCTTTCCGCTGACTTTCCGGGAACCACGGTGAATCCGCCTGAATCGATTTCCGCGAACAGTCCTTCGCGCGTATCGAGCCGCATGTCCGTTTCGCGATTGTCTGAATCCAGACCATGACATGAAAAACACTTCTCGGCGAGCAACGGTCGAATCTGCCGTCCAAAGTCGACGGATTCAGCGGCGTGACTGTTACCGGCCACCATAATGACAATTGCAAACAGAATACGATTCACGAATAAGTTGATGTTGTTCATCGTTAAGTCATCCTTCGTGTTGTATCGCTACACCAAACTCGTTGCTCCCAACGAAACGAGCCAACTGTGCAAGTCAGCCTTACGTGTCGTGGTCGGCGAGCTGGGGAGTTCGTCGTGCTGGTCGCCTTGCAAGATCCACGATGGTCTCATTCTGGCACATAGGTGGGATCGACCGCGTAATGCGGATCAACAATTGCGGAAAAAACACTGGGCAGTGTAGGCGGGACTCAGGAACGACACATGTGGACCTCTATGTCCATTATCAGCCGTCCTGACTATCCGTGTCAATACGCAAGAATAACGTCAATTTAGCGTGACAGCAGCGAACATGCGGCCGTAGAATAGTTGGATTATGACACAGGCAACAATCAATCCAGCATCTCGTTAACGCAGCATGTTATTTGCAGAGACCATGTGACAGAGTTTATTTCTGCCGATCTTCATTGCAATTTACGTTGCCGCATCAGGAACCGTTTGCGCACAGAGCGAACCTGCTGCGTCCAAAATAGTCGGTGACGTCTACAAAGAAGAAGGAGATTGGAAGACTTGGTCTGATGGACGACTCAAACTGCGAATTCCGGATGATTGGAAGGTCGCAATCGACGTAGGGTCAATTCTCGAAGAGCCTCATCCGAGTTCGCTCATCGTGTGACCAAAAACTTCTTTGGGATTCTAAGACGCAACAGCTGCTTGCCAAGATTGCTGCTATATTGCCGTGCTGTCCTTGTGGTGGCCAAATTGCTCCTGGCAGCAATCCGAAATGTGCCCATAGTGGTGCATCAAAACGACGCAATCACTCGCTTAGGCGACCCTCAAACGATCGTCGTTGACGGTGCCAGTGTCTTTTTTGATAACAAGCCTTACACTGTCCGAATCGTAGACTGACAATCTTTCGGCAAACGGAATAATCTTCGACAACTTGCGCCATACTCAACGCAAGGACGACTACTTGACTATGACTCCTTCTCGTTCAGTAATCGTCGGGGCACTCATTGGTGGAGCAGTCGGCGACGCTATGGGGGCGCCGTTCGAAGGGCTCTGGTCTCATGATATTCCAAGTGCGGAATCGCTGGCTTCATCTTTCCACGAATATCATGGACACCCAACCGGTCAGTACACCGATGACACTCAACTCACGGTGGCGACGGTTCAGTCCATAGTTCAGCATGGTGACATTGTCACCCCAGACATCGCTCGGTCAATATCTGAACTTTGGCGTCATCACTCGGTGATTGGGCCTGGTGGTGCGTGCACTCACGCGGCTGAGTCGTATCTGGCAACTGGCGACTACGAAAACATGGGTGCACCTGTTGGTCAGGCTGGTAATGGGACTGCAATGCGAATCGCAGCGATTCGACTGTGGTTTGGTGGCGACATTCCATCATTGGTTTCGACTGTCGCCGATATTTCCCGGCTTACGCATCAAGATCCGCGCAGCGTTGCTGGTGGTGTCGTTATCGCACTTGCGGCAAACAGACTTGCGGCAGATCCTTTCATAGACAGTACAGACTTGTGCTATCTGCTTGCCGACACCATTAGCGAAATTAACGGTGAGCTCTCGAGCCTAATCAGAGCGTTGCCCATTCAAATGCAACGCCCCGATTGCGAACGGTTTATCGCTGCAGCCGGGCAATCGTCTACCGAGTTCGCTGCGCCGATCATTTCGCCGTTCGTAGTCCCAACGGTGCTCGCGTCTCTCTATTGTGTTTTCCAGCACCGTAACTCTTGGGTTGATGCAGTCACATCAGCCGTACAATTAGGCGGTGATGTCGATACGCTTGGAGCAATTGTCGGCGCGTTGGCGGGCGTGATCCACGGAGTTGAATCGATACCTCCCAAGCTGGTGTCTGACTTGCAGGATTCATCATTGATTCAGGTGTTGGCGTCCAGGTACCACACTTTGATTGAGGGGCGATCCGGTGAATGCCCTACGACGTAACGAATTCGCTTGTTGGCTGACGATGCGTGAGCTGCTGCCACCACTGTTTCGCATTTTCTCGAGTCCAACTGGGCAATTGATAACAATCGTCAATTGCTTGTTGGAGTTCTTGGACGGTTTGAAACCGATCGCTTGGCGACTTGGAAAGACACCGCAGAATCACTGCTTCGAAATCGCTCGGTAATTCAGGAGCCAACTCTGCCGGTGGCGTTACATGTTTTTGCGCGTGCGCCATCAACGCTTTAAGCGGCTTGTCTTCGTTGAACGGCGGTTGGCCGGTTACCAAGTAATAGGCAACGGCACCGAGTGCATAAATATCGCTGCGGCAGTCTGGCTCCGTGTCCTGCGTGGCCTGTTCAGGTGCCATGTACAGTGGCGAGCCCGTGATTGTGCCGTCCATCGAAACGGCAGCAGACTCTTCGTCCAACAATGGTTTAACGAGCCCAAAATCCAGTAGCTTCGCGACGTCAAAAATGCCTCCTCGCTCCGCAGCAAAAATATTGGCTGGCTTGATGTCGCGATGGATCAGGTCTTGTTCGTGCGCTTCCGCCAATGCGTCGCATACTTGCGTGACGAACCAAGCCGCTCGCCCGGCAGGCATTGGGCCATGTTGGTCAACGAGTTCCTGCAAATTCATGCCAGGCAAGTACTCCATTACGTAAAAGAACGTTCCATCATCAGACTGGCCGTAGTCAAATACTTCGATGCTGTTCCAGTGAGTCAGTTTTGCGGTCGCTCGTACTTCTCGTTCGAACCGAGCTAGCGAACGCGGGTCGCCAGCACGTTCCGGACGAATCACCTTAACCACGCAAGGTCTCCGCATCATCCGGTGTTCGGCGAGGTATACGTCTCCCATTCCACCATGACCGAGCAGTTGCTTCAGGCGGTACTGACCAAGTTGTTTGGCCTCGAATGCTTCGCTCCGCAGCACTCGCATCGTTCGCACGCCGACGACAGCAATCACGGCACACGTGATCAGCCCGAGAACCGTCTTTGCGACAAAGTCGTGTGTGAAGTTCACCGCATGTTGGCAGTACGAGTTCGTTGCGAGCAGAGTCACCAAAATCACGATCGGGATAGCAGCCATCGTGCCGATGATCACCGCCGCTCGCCGCCAGTAGTTTGGAATCAGTAGAGCGTAGACAAACATCAACAACATCCATGGTGGTAACGGCGATGGCAAGTATCCATGCTGCGAACATTCCGTCATTGCGGCATATTGGAGGAAGCCAAAGAAACTCGCGGGGATAGAAAATACGACAATCTCGATCCACCTGAGCACGCTCATGGAAATGCCCGAAGGCCGGTTTAAGACAAAAGCGATCAGGCCAAGAGCAGAGGCAACACAAGTGTTTGCGATCAGCAGGTGAAAGTCCGCAGTATCCAGACCCGCAGAATAAGCAATCCAATCGCGAATTCCAAAGACTGCAAATGCGCCAAACATGAGAGCTGCTGCCAAGCGAATCCGGCTTTGCAGCAGAGATTGAGTCTCGCTGGAGATGTGCGGCTCAGAACCTTCGACAAGCACGACGCGGCGGCCGGTTCCATCTGCCCTAAACTCGACCGTGTCGTCATCTACTGTGGTGGTCATCGGTAGTTGGCTGATTGTTCAACCGAGCTCCAGTGAGCAAGCATTAAAAAGGCGATTTGCCTTTATCGTACGGTTTTCGCCTACGGACGTTCGCGCAATTACGGGCCATTCAAAATTTTGTCAGGCCCCATTGCGATTGGGTTTGACTCGTAGCAACCACAACAGCACAAGCACTGGCGCAACTATCATTGCTACTTTTGCCAGAATCGGGATTAACCGCGGCCGCAAGGCGACAATCAGCAAAGCTACTAACAGGCTTCCGAACAGTAATGGCGACATTTGATCGAGCTTCGGAAAGGCGAGCCACGTCACTGATAGCACGAGCCCCGATTTAATGCACGAACCTTGAAAAAAGGTTTGCCATCCTGGAGACGGTGGAACGATCCAATAATAGACGCCCGTCGCTAGCAGCACCATGCCGCATATTCCAAGCATGTGCCGCCGATAGCCCGTAGGTGAGTTTGTCGTCATGCTCACCATCATCTAGATTCGGTCGAGAGAATCAATCCACCTACATAGGTCCGACCGCTCAGCGTCATTGAGAACGCGACTTTCTTTGCCTAGATCGATTTTGGTGACTGGGTGCCGCTGTTCTTGCAGGAGCTTGATCGATTCTTCTGCATCTTGTCGTCCCTTCGATTCTTCGGATAAAGCGACGTAAACGGCGAGCCGATTTGTCGGGTCGCTCAGGTAGTTGCCAGCCAATCGCATGGCGTTATCGACAACGGCAAGGCCGCGAACAATGTCTCGATGCCTGCCACAAGTGAGCAGAGCCATTGAAGCCCCCGTTTTTGAGCCGGATAAGACAACTCGATTTTCGTCAATCGTGTATCGATCTTTGGCAGCTTCTATGGTCTTGCGAATAAAGTCAACTTCGGTTGGCAGCCAGGCTCGATTGTCCGTCGGCTGCGGAGCCAGCACGATCAGGCCGTGTGTTTTTGCCTGCTCGGACCACGACTCAGTAAACTTCTCTTTGTCAAACTTGTCGGGCTCTGGAATATCGACCAGCAAACTATGAGGAACGCGCGGATCATAGTTGTTGGGAACCAGCGCGAAGCAGGTGCCGCCTTCTTCTGGTAGCTTGATTTCGACAATTCCGGTTTCGGTCTGCGGAGCGTCACGCTCGACTTCAAACGCTGGCGGCAACTCCGTGGGAATATCCGAAGGAAGCTCGGACAGTGTCAAATCGATCGTCGATTCAGAACCGTCTCGATCGATTGTCAGCTTCACAGCTTGTTTTTCTTCCAGCGCCGTCACAAGTTCGCGCAGTTGATCGGCCGATTGCACTTCGACGTCGTCGATTCGCTTAATCGTGTCGCCTGGCTGCAAACCCGATTTTTCCGCAGGGCTGTCGGGATAGACATAACGTATGACGCACGCTTCAACGTCGCGTTGAGGCAGTATCCCAACGAATGGATGCGCGAACGGAGCGATCTCATCGGTCAACGTTACTTGAAACGGCAACTCATCGTCGCCTCGTTTCACAACGATATTGATTTCATCCCCGGCATACAACGGGCCAAGAGCATGCTTGAGCTGAGACTGCCGCGCGATGGGATGGTCGTCGAGTCGCACTATCGTGTCGCCTTTCCGAATCCCTGCGTTGTAGGCAGGAGTCCGTTGTCGGCACACGGCGATTTCGGCGGCGGAGCCAAATAGGTCATTTCCTTTCAGATTGATGCCCATCAATCCGGGTTTTAGGTCATTGCCTTCGATCAATGAATCTAGACGCTGCATCACGTCGTCGAGCGGTGTCGCGAACCCGATTCCAGAATCGTACCATTCGACTCCGGCAAACTCGCTGCCACCTTGAGGAGACAGCGGAACGAGAATCCCCATGACGCGGCCATCCAAATCGATTAGCGGCCCGCCGTAATTGTTCGGTGATATCTTTGCATCGGTTTGAACTGCTTTTCCCCAAATGCGATCTGTCGCGCTGATAATTCCAACGGACATGTTTGGGTGATCGCGATCTAAGGTTCGGCCCACTGCGATCGCCCACTGCCCAGCGCGAACTTCGTTCTTGGGTAGAATTGCCGGCACAGGTAACTGTGCCTTATCACCTTCTGGCAGCTCAAGTTTTAGAAGAACTAACTGACGATTCTTGTCTCGCGCATGAATCGACGCGGGAATGCGTTCACCAGTATGCAGCGTGACGAGGATCGATTCTGGCTTGGCCGCGAAATTAAAGGCGCTGGACAAGACGTATCCTTTATCCGATACAATCAATCCTGTCGTCGGTCCAGTTCCGGCTACTTGAGACAATCGTTCGACCGACGCAAAAGTTTCGATGCGGACGACAGACGGAGCGACCAAATCGACCGCCGCACGCATTGCGGCTTCTTCTTGCTCGAACAAATCAACCGCATCTTGCGCACAAGCGTGGCTGATTATCGCGACAGGCGCAATTAAGAATGACAACAGAACGTAGCGACCTGCAAGCGGAAAAGAATTCATCAAACGATCCACCACGATTACTTTGATCCGGCCGCAATGATTTCGAACGCGACGAGTTTTTGTCCTCGTTGCACGGTTAGCCTCACGACGTCCAGCTTATCGATGTAGGAGATTTCCTCCAGCAATTCGCTTCTTGTTTGTACAACGGTCGTGTCGACATAAAGAATCAAATCGTCCGCTTTGATTCCGGCTTCTGCCGCAGGTGAATTTGGTTGCACGTACTGAATGAACGGCGGCGTGCGATTCAAAATGTTTGGTAGCAGTACGATTCCCAGGTCGTCCATTGAGACCGGTTGCTCCGGTTTCTTCCGGCCAGTGTCGTCACCTCGAGGACGAACCTTGCCGGCCAGAATGTCGTCGATCGCCTGGTTCAACTCGGACAGCGGGATCGAGTAATTGAGCCAAATATTGTTTTCTGTATTGCGCAGTTCTTTTCCCAGTAGGCCTGCCAAGTTGCCTCGCCGGTCGGTCAGTGCGCCTCCAGCCGCTCCCGCGTTGTTGGTCATCGCGTCAACAATGTAAATCGGTCCGGTGTAGAGAGACTGATACGCGCCGCGACGAGCTGACAACGTCGTAATGGCGGATACGCTTCCATGCAGAACGCTCGTTGGTTCGTCGCCGTTTGCCACGCCATACAAGTTGCTGAACGCCAGTACACGAGAACCCGGCTGCAGAACGGCAGGCTCGTTGCGAGCGAAATGATCCACATCGGCTACATCAACTTTTAAGACCGCGATCTCAAGTCGAGGATCAAAACCGACCATCTCGCTAGAAAGTCGACGTCCGTCATCAAGCACAGCGGTGACTTCATCGGTGTCGAGAACGTAACTCCAAACGGTCAGCACGTGTCCTTCGTTGCTGATCAAGAAACCGCTTTGATACGCTTCAAGACCTCGAAGCCCGCCAGCGCCGTAGATCTTTACCATCTTTGGCTGGACAGTGTCGATCGTGCCCGAAAATGAATGTCCTGCAGCGAACACATTCGTGTAGCAGCATAACGCGGCGAAAAAGCTTATCAGCATTTGCAGACAGAACTGTTTCATTCGCCGCCTCCGTCTGGCGACACGGGAGCAGATGACGTCGCCTCGAATTTGTCCAATGTGATCGCGTCGAATGTCGAGTCGCCGTGTTGAATTCGCACTTCGCTGGGCCATCGCCGCCCGTCGCGACGCGTTCGATAATTGAGAAAATGCAACTCGCAGGGATCGACGTCGCTGTCTGGGAACATCTCGAGCAACAGCAGCTCGCTGGTTTCTTTATCAAAATAGAAACGAGCTTCGATCACGTCGTACGTCGCAACAAGCACGTCCGCCATGCGATCTCGTTCGACCACGGGTGCTTGGCCCAAGTAGTAGACGTCGCCGAATCCCACAGGTCCGGCGGCGAGCATCCGGTGCCACGCCATCATGGCGAGCATCGCGCCACCGCTTCGCAGCGGCTCCAGTTGCGTTTCCAACGGAGCAGCCAGATCGATTGAGTAGGGTGTTTCGTTCCATCGGCAGCGAAACGATTCGATCGCAACTGTCAGCTCGCATTTGCCACCCGAATCGATGTCACCAACGATGCTCCATTCAGTCGGCGAAGTTCCGTCCAAGTAGTCGTTCAAAAAGCGGTCCCACGTTTCGTCGCGAAACTTCGTATTGAAGTAATAGTTCGCGAAACCTCGTTTTTGCGCGAATAGCTCTTTGATGTGGTCCGGAATTTCTTTTTTGGGGCTTAGTTCGAGCGGATGTCCGTCTGGAAGTTTGCGCCTGGGTTTGCGTTCATCATCGCCACCGTCTTCGCCCGGTTCACCATCCTTCGGATCCTTGTTCGGTGGCGGTAGCGGCGAAGGCGGTTCTTGGCTTTGATTGATTTTCGCAAGCAGCTCTTCTTCTCGATGCACACCTTGCAGTCGCACGTGAATGTCGTATCGATTCCCATCACGGCGGTAACTCAATGGAACTCGCCACCCTTTCGGGAAAATGCCCAACACATTCTTGAATGCGTTTGCGTTAGTAATTGGCCGCCCGCCAAATGAGACAATCTCGTCGTTGTATCGAAGGCCTCGGCGATAGGCGTCCGATGATGTCAGAATGTTCGTCACGACGACTCGGCCGTCTTCATCGGTAGACGCGATTGCTCCCAACGTGGCATGATCGAGGATTCTACCACTACGCAAATGCCCCATGAAATTTACGACTTGGTTAATTGAGATCGCGTAGCCGACACCAACGTTGACGCGACCTCGCTTCTCAAACGAACCTCGACCGTTGATGCCAATCAGATTACCGTCGGCGTTGAAAAGTGGACCTCCCGAATTGCCAGGATTAATCGCGGCATCGGTCTGAATGCAGTCTGTGTATTCCAGCAAAGTTCCTGCCGGCGGCTGGTAGCGGTGAACTCCTGACACGATGCCGTAGGAAACGGTCGGCTGAAAGTTGGTCGCCAGCAAGAATGGGTTACCAATCGCGAAGCACCAATCGCCGGCTCGAACTGAATCGCTATCGACGATCGTCGCCGTCGGAAAGTCATCGCGTCCCAGCAACTTAATCATCGCGACGTCGCCGACCGGATCGATTCCAACAACCACGGCGTCGTACAGATTGCCATCGTTCATGCTGCACTGCATGTGCGTGCCGCATGGTTGAGCGACGTGAAAATTAGTGATCGCATAACCGTCGGGAGTAACGACGACTCCCGAGCCGCCGCCGTTCGAATCGCCGGCGGCATATACAGAAACTGTGCTGGCCGACGCTTTTTCGATGGCTGCGATTCGTTGCTGTTCCGCGCTGATCACGTCGGCAGGGGGCGATGCGAAGATAAACGTACGAACCGCCAAAGAACACAAGCATGCAGTGACAACTAGCTTCGTGACGCTCATTTCATCAGCCTCGCATCACAAAGATTAATAAAATCGCCATCGCTCAAGATCTCGCCGCGTCCCACAACGATTCGCATCCGGCCGACACCGGTTAGATCGATGTCGACAGGAGTTGCATCTTCGGATCCAGTGAGCAGCCGGTCGAAAACTTTTTTCGAATCGGCCCAGATTTCGAGTCTCGCTTCACCGCTAGGAGCAACGCCGGGATCGATCCCGACCATTGCCGTGAATTTGCGATAGTCGCTTGCCAGTCGATAGGTAAGTTCCGAATGACTCGATGCAGCAATTCCTTTTTTGTAATCGCGTTTTTCGCGGTCGACCATCAGTGAAAGCTGCTTGTCGCGGAAGCCGCGGTCTTTTCTTGGCATGAAGAATTCCGCGAAATCGTTTACAGAAGTCGACGGAACATCAGGCTGCCACGACACGCGTTCCGGCTTTACTTCGCTCAGAAATATGGAACTTCGATTCGTGAAAGAAATGTTGGATAACGATGCCAGCGGCAGTTTGAGATCGTGTCCCGTTAACGTTTTTACAACAGCTTGCCGCTGGTCGGCCACGATTGCATCGCCCGCGATCTTCGATCCGGTTGTAGTTTCCACCGTGCAGGCAGGACGCGGGAACTTCGCGTTCACATTTCGGAAAAATACGAATCCGTCGATCCTCGCGAATTTTACGTCAATGACTTCGTCGTCGTATTCGAATTGCACCGACTCGTCTGTCATGTCTCCCAGAACGCCGTCGAGATAGTCAATAGCGTTGTTGTTTCGGCGGACCACCATCTGGTCGCTGACACGCGCGGCGGCTAATACGTTTACCCACTCAGCGTCGACCGCATCACGAAACGGAGCGAGCCTGACATAGTTAATGTCGCTAGTCGGAATCTCCGCGAGTCGTGTTCCAGCGAACTCACATTTTGCAACTCCGCCCGAGATTCGAAGCTTCGCACAATTGATTTGCGTGCCGTCAGTCAGAAACACTTTTGCGAACGGCTTCGACGGATTGTCGGCAGATTCAAATCGAACTGACTTTACCTGATCAAGAGGAAACGCTTGACTTTCGCTATCGACTTTCGCGTGTAAAGTGTCAGCGTCGCATTTTTGGAATTCACCGCGAACAACCGTGCCATCCGCCTTCGCGATCGAAACGGGCACCGAAGCCTGCGCAGTCGAAGTCGCGAGCGTCAGAAATATTACGGCAACAATAGTTCGCATTTATGAAAATCCGATCTGATTTGTATGGACACGCTTGCCGACTTCACTGACCGGCAAAGCCCGCGATTCCACGCGAAACGGCATCCATTAATGATACCATTCTGGCAACGTCAAATAAGAGTGATTGTGCCGATAACAACACGCGATTATGGCTGCTCTTTGGCCAACTTCTGAAAATACTCTTGGATGACATCGCGGTAATGTGACGGCAAATCTTCGCCGAGTTGCTGTAGAGCGGCTTCGCGTTCCTTCGGCGGCAAGTCACCCCAATCCGTACTCTGTCCATTGTCCTTGTTTTTCACGTTGCCTGGAGCGAGAGGACCG
>JAGQPC010000505.1 GCA_020426925.1 Planctomycetales bacterium
GTAACGTTCAAAGCGACGTTGTTGCGCGACGTTCGAGAAAAGAGTTTACCGATTTCGGCGATGGTGCCTGGTGACATTGTGAGCCTGACGGCAGGCGGCAGCATCCCAGCGGATTGTTTGGTCATCGAATCGCGTGACTTGTACGTGAACGAGGCCGCGCTGACCGGCGAAACGTATCCGGTGGATAAATCGCCCGGCGTGCTTCCCGCGGAAACTCCACTTGCTCAGCGCAGCAATGCGCTCTTCCAGGGGACGCACGTTGTCAGCGGCACCGCTCAAGCACTGGTGATTCACACTGGCGATCAGACGCAATTCGGAAAGATATCCGAGCGTTTGCAGCTCCGCCCTCCAGAGACTGACTTTGAGCGTGGCGTTCGTCGTTTCGGCTACTTTTTGATGGAAGTTACCCAGTTGTTAGTCGTCGCCATTTTTGCGATCAACGTCTTCTTTCACAAACCGGTGCTCGATGCCTTCTTGTTCTCGCTCGCCTTGGCCGTTGGTCTAACGCCACAGCTCCTACCTGCGATCATTTCCGTCAACCTATCGCACGGTGCGCGGCGGATGGCGGCGCGTGATGTGATCGTTCGACGTCTCGCATCCATCGAGAATTTCGGCAGCATGAACGTGCTGTGTTCGGACAAGACCGGCACACTGACCCAGGGAGTGGTGCATCTACAGCAAACGGTCGATGGGCAAGGACAAGCCAGTGATAAAGTCATGCAGTACGCCTTCTTGAATGCGTCGCTGGAGTCGGGTTTCACTAACCCGATCGACCAAGCGATCCGCGACCAAGGACAAGGTGATTTGGCATCGTATCGAAAGCTGGATGAGTCGCCGTATGACTTCGTTCGCAAGCGATTGAGCGTTTTGGTGGCTAGTCAAGATCACACGCTGCTTATCAGCAAAGGCGCGGTGGACAACATCCTTGCAATTTGCAACGTGGCCGAAATGGCCGACGGTTCGCAACTTCCCTTGTCAGACTGCCGCGTCGAGATCGAATCTTGCAACCAGGAATTCGGCCGGCAGGGATTGCGGACATTGGGCGTTGCCTACCGCCAAATGGATGGCTGCGAACGTGCCGGAATCGCCGCCGAGCAGGATATGGTGTTCGTCGGATTCCTTGTTTTACAAGATCCGCCGAAGGAACAGATCGCCGAAACGATCGCATCCCTGAACCGTCTGGGGGTTCGTCTCAAAATGATTACGGGCGACAATCGTCGAGTTGCCGCCAGTGTGGCCGCTCAAGTTGGACTTTCCGACGAGCAAATGCTGACCGGACCCGACTTGCGACAGATGAGCGACGAAGCGTTGGTCCAACGAGTCAACGAAACTGACGTCTTTGCCGAAGTCGAACCGAACCAGAAAGAACGTATCATCTTGGCGTGCAAAAAGGTTGGCAACGTAGTCGGTTACATGGGCGACGGAATCAACGACGCCACCGCGCTGCATGCTGCGGACGTTGGCATTTCAGTCGATCAAGCCGTCGATGTAGCGAAAGAGGCGGCCGATATCGTGCTGTTGAAACAAGACCTTGCCGTGTTGGTGGAGGGTGTGCGCGAAGGACGCGTGACGTTTGCCAACACTATGAAGTATGTCTTCATGGCCACTAGCGCCAATTTCGGCAACATGTTCAGCATGGCCGGGGCGTCGCTGTTCTTGAGTTTTCTGCCATTGTTGCCGAAACAAATCCTGCTCATGAATCTATTGACCGACTTGCCGGAAATGACCATCGCAGGTGACAGCGTCGATGAAGAACTGATCGACACGCCACGCAGGTGGGACCTGGGCTTCATACGCAACTTCATGTTGGTCTTCGGCACGTTGAGTTCGTTGTTTGATTTCCTGACCTTTGCCGTGCTGTTTTGGGTGCTTAAGGCGGACGTCGCGCAGTTTCGTACCGCGTGGTTTTTGGAATCGGTGGTATCCGCATCGCTGGTCGTTCTGATCGTGCGGACGAGACGGCCGATTTGGCAGAGTAGGCCCAGTCGTCCGTTGGTTTTAGCGACTGCGGTAGTCGTGGTCGTCGCGACGAGCCTACCTTGGTGGCCGCTTGTCGGAGACTTGGGATTTACGCCGTTACCGTTGTGGATGATTGGAGTGATCGCCATCATCGTCGCGGGCTATGTTGCTTCTGCTGAACTTGCTAAGTCGATATTCTACAGGCGAATGAAACAGCAACCAACAAACGCCTCCGCTCGCCATCGCAACTCGCAAAGGACATCGAAGTGAAGCGATTTCTGCGCGTGATGGCTGGGCCATTGTTCATGGTGTGCATGCTGCTGGCCGCGTTGTGGCTGCTGCACCATGAATTGAGTGAATATCACCTGCGTGATTTTCTGCGAAGCCTTGCTGAGATTTCGTCTGCCAAAGTTGCATTGGCAGTCGGCCTGACAATCCTTAACTACATCGTTCTGGTCGGGTATGACTTGCTCGCGATTCGCTACATCCGGCAAACGATGAGTTTTCCACGCATCGCACTGGCGTCGTTGCTGGGCTATGCCGTCGGAAACAACTTCGGATCACTGCTGGGTGGGTCAACGATTCGCCTTCGGCTCTACACCGCGTGGGGATTTTCGGCCGTCGACATCGTCAAACTGGTCTTGATTCTCAGCGTCACGTTCTGGATCGGGCTTTTCGCGCTGGCGGGAGTCGTCTTCATTGTCGAGCCTCTACCCATTCCCGAACGTCTACACATCCCGGTTGCAACGACGCTCCCACTTGGAATCTTGTTGGGAAGCTCTGCAATCGCGTATGCGGTGCTATGCGCTGTTCGGCGTAAGCCATTGAAGATTCGACAATGGGAGTTCTCTCCGCCTCCCGTTGGCCTGTCGTTGTTGCAATACGTTGTCGCGTCACTCGATTTAATGGTCGCCGCATCCGTCCTGTACGTCCTATTGCCCGCCTCACTGGAAGTCGGATACTTCCACTTCTTAGCGATTTACCTGTTGGCATTGGTCGCGGCGTTGTTCTCGCAAGTGCCTGGTGGACTCGGCGTGCTGGAGTTGGTCCTCTTGGTGTTACTGAGTCCCTCCGAACCGCAGGCGGTCGTCGGGGCGCTACTGGCTTATCGGGCGATTTACTACTTGATACCGCTAGCCATTGGCTTACTCGTGATGGGCGCGAATGAAATCGCGATGAATCGCCAGCATGTTGGAAAAGCAGCCGCTGTGCTGGGACGCTGGACGACGTTTGTTGCACCTCGTCTGTTGGCGCTGACTGTATTGGTTGCTGGCATGATGCTGCTGTTTTCCGGAGCCACGCCCGCCGAGCATGGTCGCCTCAAGCTGCTGCGTGAAATGTTGCCGCTTCCCGTGATCGAACTATCGCATCTGCTGGGCAGCGTCGTCGGCATTCTGCTCATCCTGCTTGCTCGAAGCTTGCAGCGACGAATCGAGACAGCGTACTACGTCGTCTCCGCTCTGCTGATTGGTGGGATTGCATTTTCGCTCTTAAAGGGATTCGACTACGAAGAGGCCGCGATTCTGAGTGCGATGCTTGTCACAATCTTGCCATGTCGTCGACACTTCTACCGCAAGGGAGCACTACTTACCGAACGCTTCTCGCCCAGCTGGTTTGCAACCATTGTTCTCGTTATCGGGTGCACAATCTGGTTGATGTCCTTTGCGTACAAGCATGTTGACTATAGCGGGGAATTGTGGTGGCAATTCGCGTTCCGCGGCAACGCCCCCAGGTCGCTGAGGGCCATGGCAGTCGTAACGCTCATTACGCTTGCGTACACGTCATCACGCCTATTCCGTTCCAAGCCGGAAGAGCCTGAAATGCCCACGGAGTCGGAATTAGAAACGGCTCGCCAGATTGTTGCA
>JAGQPC010000506.1 GCA_020426925.1 Planctomycetales bacterium
CCACACAAAACAGCGAAGACCCAACTTATCCGAGGTGATTCCCGAGATGTATCTGATATTCTATTTCTGGTGAATCACTTCAATCCCGACCTCGAAGAAGTAAGGAAAATCGTTCTCGGATTTTCTTCTTCAAATCGAGACAAAGCCGTGGAAAATTTGGTTTACCTAGACCTGATCGCGCCATGAATGCCCGAGAAGAAGAGCAAGTCGCCCGGTATCTGTTGGAGCATCCCGACGAACTGGGCGTTTACCTGACCCAAAAGCGTTGGGCGGAAGTCGCCGCGCTTGTCCGATTCGCGCGCCGCGATGTCTCGCCGGAGCTAGCCTCGACCGACCCGGCGCTTTATCGGTCGCTTCGCGAGGGCATCACCCGATTCTTTCTACGCGGCGGGGGCTCGCTGAACCTTGCTGAGCTAGAGCGGCTGGCGACATCCTCGCCTGCGCCCTGATCCGGTCACTTCGGGTGAAGACCCCGCGGGTCCTACGCCGCTTTCGCCCCACCCACTGGCTCGCTGATCATGGCGATTAGTTTGTCGCCGGGCTGGGGGGTGACGTCGTCATCGGCGGTGAAGACGCGGAGGCGGCCGGTGGGGGTGATGAGGAAGAGCGGGAGGGCGTCGCCCCCGTAGCGGGCGCGGAATTGCTCCATGCCGAACGACTCGGTGAGCGGAGTTTTTTTGATGGTGGCTCCGGCGTCGTGGCGGCGCTGGAGGTCGCGGAGCGTGATGCCGTCGCGGAAGAGGACGCGGGCTTTGAGGTCGCGGGAGACGGTGCGCTCGGCGGACTTGCCGGCATCTGGCATCGACGGCTGATACATCATCGCGCTGCCGAAGTGTTCTTTGAGCTGCACGGAGATGAGCGAGTTGACCTCGTCGTTGGGCGTCATGGCGAAGACGCGCCCGATGCCGCCGAGATCGACGGCCTCCTCGACATCGTCGGAAAGGACGTTGCCGTAGAAGGAGCGCAGCCCGGCCATGCGCGCGGCGGTCGCGTTGGCGCGGTTGGTGTCGGCCATCAGGACGTCGATATCCTCGGATTTCAAGACGAGTCCGATCTCGCGGCAGAGCGGCTGCGCGCCGACGATGAGGACGCCGCGGTCGCCGCCGCTGGAGATGCCGAGCAGCCGGGCCAGCGGCACGCCGAGCAAGCCGTAAACGCAGACAGTGGCGACGATCACGGCGAAGATGGCGGGGGCGAATTGCTCCGCCGGACCGGGCACGCCCTTGTCCGCGAGACCGGCGGCGAAGATCGAGGCGACGGCGGCGGCGACGATCCCGCGCGGCGCCATGCCGGCGAGCATCGCCTTCTCCGGCGCCCCGATCTTCTGCCCCAGCGTGCTGGCGAGGACCGAGAGCGGGCGCACCGCGAGGATCAAGATACCGGCGAAGAGAGCGGTGCGCCCCCACGGCAGCGCCTCGATCTGCGCCGAGGTGATCCGCGCCGAGAGCATGATGAAAAGCGTGGAGATGAGGAGGACGCGCAGGTTTTCCTTAAACTCGACAACATGCCGCACGGGCACCTGCTTTTGATTGGCCAGTGCAATCCCGAAGATCGTAGCAGTCACGAGCCCTGCCTCTTCTGCCAGCAAGTTCGACAAGGTAAAAGTACCAATTGCGGCTGCCAGGAACGCAGGGTTGTGCAAAAAGTCGGGAATCAGATACCGCCGAAGCAACCAAATCATGATGGCAGCTGTCGCGATCCCGAGTGATAGGCCGATCACAATGATCTTCACCAGTTCACCGAAGACGGCAGCTGCGCTCCCTTGATGAATCAACGCTTCGTACGTGAGCACTGCCAAAATTGCTCCGATCGGGTCAATCACAATGCCTTCCCACTTCAGTATCGAACTGACTCGGCGAGAAGGTCTAACGTGCCTGAGCAGTGGTCCAATCACAGTTGGACCAGTTACCACCAGAATGGCTCCAGTCAACGCAGCAACGCGTGGATGCATGCCAATCAGCAGGATGCATGCCAGCGTTGCTAAGACCCAGGACACCAAGACGCCAATCGAAACAATTCGCAATACAATCTGGCCTGAGTCTTCAAGTTCCCGTAGCTGCAGCGTAAGACCACCTTCAAACATGATGATCGCGACACAAATTGAAACGACCGGAAAGAGCAAGTGATGTGGAATGATCTCATCTGTGATATTCGTTCCTGGCAATTGTGGGTTGTCGCCGCATACGACACCAAGAACAAATCCGATACCCAACAACAAGAGAATCGACGGTAACTTGATCCGCCACGCAATCCATTGAGCCGCAATTCCCAAACTGAGAATTGCAGACAGAAATGCGAGGGCCAGAGTATTTTCCACTATGCAACTCCGCTCACCAAACCAGCGTACAACGTGCATGGTGAAGCTTACTGGCTATGCACGTGGGTTGAAACCACATGACGTCACGACATCATTTAAGGCTTACGCACCGGGAGTAACGGGATGACCGGGCAGCAGTTCGGGAATGGGATAGCCAAGCTTTGACACAAGGCCTCGGACGACGAGCGCTTCATTGGCACTGATTTCGGTGTCGGCCGTGATGCATGCGCTAATCGTCTTTCCGATCAGACGCTTCGCACCGGGCGCTGCGAGGCTCAGCGTATCCGCTGCGGCTTGCAGGTCCGCAATAGAACATTCCTCTGGCATTCGATACTGCGCGGACGGCAGATCCATGTGGGCAGCTCCTCGTCGGAATGCGTACTCGCCGGCTGGTCCCAAATTGCCCCCAGCGTGGACCAATGACGAGACCGCGATTGAGCACGCGGCTTCTGCTTGTTCCAGTTTCGCGAATTTCGGCTTGGGACGCTCTTCGCGAAGCAAATCTTTCAACCAGCTCTCGACCATGTTATTCCACGCGAACTCGAAAAGATCTTCAGGGTCGCGTGAGACCGTCCTTTTCAATTCAGCGATCAGCGCCGAATCGAGGGGTTGTTTGGCGACCGCACGAAGAGTCTCGTCGAATAGCAACAATCGTTGCTCGACCGAAAGTGCTTCTATGACGGCACGCAGATCGTCAGCGACCTGTCGAAACTGTTCATGGCAGTCGATGGGCTTTGTACTCGACCGCAGGGCTAGAAGCGTTGCTCCGGCCGCGAGCGGTTCGTGAAGCAGTTCCAGCAAGTCGATCGGAATCGTCGACGCAACCGCACTCCGGTAGGCTCTCTCCTTATCATTCGGCTTCGCGAAAAGTGATCGCTCACCGTCTTCCGAATCTTCCTCTCCGATCGTGGGAGTGGTATTTGAATTTTTACCCGAGGCACCGTTTGTTGCAAAGTTCATGGTACCTTCGAACGTGCCGGTGTATTCGGCCGTGTAGTCGTCCTCAAATTCAGGAACTCCATCCCACAGCGGGTCAAGTCTTCGAATTCGATCGGTAATCGGTGGGTGTGTCGAGAGTAGTCGATTGAAACCGACGCCACGTGCAAAGAACAAGTGACTTGCTTCGATCGCCATCGGAGACCGCACTCGTGTCCCTTTGTCGAACCCGGCGATTCGCTTGAGAGCGTTCGCTACTCCATGCGGATTTCGCGTCAGCTCGACGGCCGTCGCGTCTGCCAAGTATTCACGCTGCTGGCTGATCCCTGCTTTCGCGATCGTTGCGAAAAAAAGGCCAACGACGCCAACAGGCCACAAGAACACAGCAGCGACAAAACTTGCGATCGAAAGCTGAACGCTTGCTCCCGACATGTCTTGTGATTCCCATAATTCTGTCGCTGTCTGCCAACAGATCTCAGCCGTCTCAATAATGAAGAGAATGCCGTGAAGCACTCCGATCGTTCGAATATTCTGTCGCATATCGCCGTTGAGAATGTGGCTGAATTCGTGGGCGACGACTCCCTGCAGCTGTTCGCGATTTAGCGATTGAAGGCATCCTCGCGTGACACAAATGATTGCGTCACGCGGAGTGTAGCCTGCAGCAAAGGCATTGATCGACAATTCGTTCTGCATGCAGTAAACGGGCGGAGGTGGTATGGATGCTGCGATCGCGATTTCTTGTACGACGTTCAACAGTCGTCGCGAGTTCGCGTCCAGCTGGTCGCCTTCGACGATCTCCGTGGCGCCCAAATCCTGCGCGATGATCGCACCGCCGCCGGATCCCAATTGTCGAACTTTCAGGTAGCTCTTCACGGCTATGCAGGTCGCAACCAGAAAGATCGAGACGCCAGTCATGATCTCAACTGCCAGTGGCCAACTGCGCAGATGCTCCGAAAGATCAACGATCTGGCCGTCCGGCAATTCTGTCTTGATGCCGGAGCACGCCAAAAGCGCCAAATAGACGATCACGATGGAAGTGACAATCGTCGTACCCATGACTGCGAAAGTCAGCCAAAACAGATGGCGATTGCTTCTTGCTGTGGCGACGTCTTGGTGCTTGTAGAAATTACGCATCGGGTCGTCGGTTCTTGCCTAGTCAAATTGAATCGCGGTAGGCAGGTGTGGAATCAATCGTTATGCCGATACGGGTTCTGGTTCGCAGAGTTTTACGACGGGTGCTGCTTCGAGTTGCTCGCTGTTTTCGAACTCGATCAACGGCATGTTTTCCGCATAGCCGAACGAGGGCGCTACGAGTACTGATGGGAAGCTCTCTCGGTAGATATTAAACGACGTGCAAATGTCGTTGTAAGATTGGCGAGCGAACGCGATGCGGTTCTCGGTGCTCGTGAGTTCTTCGGTGAGTTGTGCAACGGTTTCGTTCGCTTTCAGTTCGGGATAGTCCTCCATCACGAACGACAGCTTTCCCATGGCTGCTGACAATGCGCCCTCAGCACCGATGAAACTTTGCATCGCTTCAGCGCTGCCAGGTTGCTTCGCCAGATTTGACAGGCCCGTAGCCGCTTGATTGCGAGCAGCGATTACGGCTTCCAGTGTTTCTCGTTCGTGCGTTAGGTAACTTTTTGTGCATTCCACCAGATTTGGAATGAGGTCGTACCGTCGTTTCAGCTGAACTTCGATTTGCGAAAAGTTGTTGTCGCAGCGGTTCTTGAGCAAGACCAAGTTGTTGTAGATCTTCACGCCAGTGAACGACAAAGATAGCAAAGCCGCAAACAGAATAATTGACGCAATAAGTAGAGCCATAATGGAATTCCTTCGGGGTTTGATGTCGCCTGAAGCATAGCTCGCAGTTGATTGGTTCCTTTCTGTGGCGTTTGCATGGTGATGATTTGCAACACGCTGCGAAGACAACCGTTAAGTTGAAATAGGCGCTGTGAATAATGATTTTTGTAACCGGAAAGTATTCCAGTGAGACTGATTGCGCTGATTTCGGGGTGTCGCGTGGTGTATGGAATCTCAATCACTCCAATTGGTCGAATTAGCGGAAAGCATTTCATAGAAGGATG
>JAGQPC010000507.1 GCA_020426925.1 Planctomycetales bacterium
TTTCGACCGTTAGTGAAAGACGGTCCCGATTCGATCATCAGTACTTTACCAATGGACCGGTTTGCAACCACGTTACGGACAGCTGGAATTCCATCTTTAGTTTCATTCGACGCGGGAACGTATCTGTGTAATGCCATCTTCTACATGTCGTCGCACATCACGCAAACCAACGGCATGCGCACGCAGTCTGGCTTTGTGCATTTGCCCCTAGTTCCCGCTCAGGCAGCTGGTCATTCTCAACCTCTGCCCTCGCTGCCAGCCGATGTCATGGCACGAGGACTCAGCTTGATCCTGGAAGAGATCGCAGGCCGCAGCGAACTAACGTGAAACGTCGCGTCATCGCCGAAGCACAATCACAGCATTTCGATCGGGTCGATGTCGACGATCCATTGAACGTCCTCGACTAATTTGATTTCTTCGCGAGCGGACAGAACGGCCGGTCGAATCAGGTCCAGTTCCGGACATTGAAGAAGCATGTGAAACCGGTATAACCCTCGAAGCTTTGCAATCGGTGCTGGTGCTGGGCCTAGCACACGCACGGAATGTGGAGGCAAATCGGGCCGCGGGTTCGCTTCGAAATCTTTGGCGACACGATTTTGAATGTGCTGTGCAATCGCGCTCGCCGTTCCTTCGGCAAGCTGCTCGCTACTTCCGCGAACGACGATTCGAGCCATGCATCCAAACGGAGGGTAAGCAAACGATTTGCGATTCGGAAGCTCGTGGTTGGCGAACTGTAGATAGTCGTGATGTCGCGCTGCAGCGATTGACGGATGGTCTGGATCAAAAGATTGGACCAGCACTCGGCCGCCTTTTTCGCTTCGCCCAGTCCGTCCCGCAACTTGAGTAATTAACTGGAACGCACGCTCGCCTGCGCGAAAATCTGGCAGGTGTAGCCCAGTGTCGGCGTTGATCACACCGACAAGCGTCACGTTGGGAAAATCGAGTCCTTTCGCGATCATTTGAGTCCCAAGCAGAATTTTTACTTCGCCCGTGCGGAATCGAGAAAATGCTGACTCGTGACTTCCCGGTCGTTTCATCGTGTCGGAATCCATCCGCAGACACGTGTGATTCGGAAACTTTTGACGGACTTCTGCTTCGAGCCGTTGCGTGCCGAGTCCTCCGTAGCGGATATTTTCAAATTTGCAGTGTGGGCATTTTTGAGGAGCGGCAGATTCGTAATCGCAGTAGTGACAGACAACTTTTTCACCTTCGCGGTGGTGCGTCAAAGCGATATCGCACTCAGCGCATTTGACGACTTCTCCGCACGCGGGACACTGAATGTGTGTGGAAAAGCCGCGACGATTCAAAAGTAAAATTACCTGACCGCCAGCCTGCAGAGCTTTCTTCATCGCATCAGCTAAGTGGCGGCTGATTGATCCACGATGAAAACGGTTTTGAAATTCTTCGCGCATATCAATCGTGTCGACTTTTGGAAGAGGCAATTCCGACACACGATCTGGCATCGAAAGTAACGTGAAGGCTCCGGTTTGTGCCTGATGCCATGATTCCAGAGAAGGCGTCGCCGATCCCAGCACTAACGGGACTCTCTCCAATTCAGCTCGCTTTTGTGCGATCAGCCTCGCATGATACCTTGGCTCGATGCTCTGCTTGAACGAACCATCGTGTTCTTCGTCGATAACAATGAGTCCCAAGTGCTGTGTTGGAGCGAAAACCGCACTACGTGCGCCGACGATCACTTGCACGTTGCCATCAGCGATATTTTTCCAGTGCCAGTTTCGATCGGCGTCGGTGAGATGGCTGTGTAACACCGCGACGTGCTCGAACCGCGACTTGAATCGGCGTTGCGTTTGCGGAGTCAAACTGATTTCTGGAACCAGCACTATTGCTTGGCGACCGGCAGTAATGACTTTTTCGATCGCTTTAATGTAGACTTCGGTCTTGCCGCTTCCGGTGACACCGTGCAGCAAGAAGGTATCGTGTCGTTGGCGTTCGATCGCTTCGTCGATTGCACGTAGCGAGTCACGCTGGCGATCGTTTAGAGTTAAGTCTTGCGACTCTTCTCGGACAAGTTCGTCCGGTTGCAACACATGAACGCGCCGCCGGGATTCGGTGACGAGTCCTTTTTTTCGGAGTGCGTTGATCGGCCCAATTGTGCATTTGGTTTGTTCGGCGAGCTCATCAACAGTAAGCGCCTTCTCCGACGCTGCAAGAACGGTTAACGCCGCTGCTTGTTTTTGAGGCAGCTTCAGCTCAGGCAATTGCGCAATGACTTCGCCGGAAACTTGCAGGAACACTTTCTCTCGTGTTCCCGATCCCTCGCGAACACCTGCTGGGACGACCGCTTCAAGGACTCGGCCCCAACGTGCCAAGTAATAAGAAGACATCCAAGCGGTCAGTTTCAGCATGTGTGGCGAAAGCAGAACGCGTTTATCGAGTACGCTCGTGACTGGTTTGAGCTGACGAGTGACCACCTGGAGGTGAACGTTGATGCAGTAGCACACCACAGTGCGGTTTCCGCGCCCTAATGGTACTCGCAGGCGTTTACCTGGCTGTACGTCTTCTGTCAAACTTTCTGGAACGAAGTAATCGAACTCACCATCGACGCCCTCGGGAAACACGACTCGGGCCACGCGCGCTTCACTTTGGTCGTCGAGTTCCCACGGAGCGGGTTCGGTATCGAAGAGGTCGCGTTGATTCCGTTCCATCGGTACCATGTCTGGTGGCAGTTCTGACAAACATCTAGCAGCGTGATCTCGGCGCAAAGATTCATTGTTACACTTTCGGCAGGTACTCCATAGGGACCTTTCTCAATGCGAATCGGAGTTTTCGGCGGATCATTTGATCCGGTCCATAACGGTCACCTTTTGTTAGCGGAATCCTGTCGAGAGCAGGGCAAGCTGGACCGAGTTTTTTTGATCCCGGCCGTTGTTTCGCCTCACAAGCAAGATGATTTGCCAGCCGACGGAAATGATCGACTGGAGATGTTGCGTTTGGCGGTCGGCGGAAACGAACACTTCGAAGTATCCGACCTAGAGCTGCAGCGCGGCGGCGTTAGCTACACGGTCGACACGCTCACAGCGATTGCCTCAAAGCATCCGGGTGACGACTTATTTTTCATGATGGGCGCAGATTCGCTTTTGGATTTTCCAAATTGGCGAGAACCGCAGGCAATATGCAGGTTGGCGAGCGTTCTTGTCGTGGCGAGGCCCGATTGTCCGAATCCTGATTTGGAATGCCTGCGTGAATTTGGCGAGGGCGTTGTAGATTCGTCACGCATCGTCGACATGCCGCGCGTCGACTATTCGAGCACAGAGATTCGCTCGCGGGTTCGTCGGGGAAAGAGCATCCGATACCGCACGCCTCGAAGTGTGGAAAAGTACATTGAAGCAAAGCGACTCTATCGCGCAACTGAGTGAAGTTACCTAATTAACGACTCGGCTCTTCCAAGGATAGCGATCTCGCTGCTGCACGACGCGAAGCGCCACAAAATCACGAATTGTATCGCGCACCTTTAATTCTCGAACGGATAGCAAGCGAGTCCCCTGCAAGCTGGTTGGCAGTTCGTAAATGAACAGGTCTTGGTTCTCGCTTTGTTTCGCTTCGTCCGAAGGAATCGGGGCGTGAGAACGCTCTAGGGTTTTTGTGATCCGCCGTCCCGATGCGGCGAACGAATCATCTTGCTTACCGTAGGTAACCAGTGCGCTAACTTTCTCGCGGACTGATCGATCTGCGAGTGCGTCGCGAATCGCGTATCCTCGAAACGATTGGAGCGGCGAAATCAATGCCATCGCGCGAACATCTTCGCTCTGTTTGAGATTTGGGAGTGATTGCATGCTCCAATCCAAATGAGTCCAATTGAGCGCGACGACCGTTCCCATCTCAAAGCCCACAACACAGATCAAGTTCGCGTTGAGTTCGCCCGTGTTGTGTAATTCGACGATCTTCGACTTGAGTGCCTCCATGTCATACTTAACCATCGCTTCGATGTCTTCTCGCCGAGACCGTTTTGAATCCAGCCGCTTGCCTGCGTTTGTGTCGTCGTTTTGTGTTGTGCTGCGACCGTAACCGCGCAGATCTGGAACGAACACGGCGTGTTTTTCTCGCTGCAGAAACTCAGCTAGGCTCAAGCAGTCCTTACTGCTTCCCGTTCCCATCGGCCCGACGTCGCCATGAACCAGAATAACGACAGCCGTTTTTTTTCCTTCCGATCCTGGAAAGTAAGTCGTGTGCAGGCGAACACCGTCCTTTGTGGGAATAGAAAGCTCCTTCGCAGGCGGGGGTGTTTCTGATGCCGCATAAGAGGTTGCACACATGAGCGTGAAAACGAGGAAATAGCCGAGCCGTTGCAGAAAGTGCATGCGTCGAGGACTGGTCATCGCGATCTCCCCAAGTTTTAGTGCCAAATTAAATTGGCTGGCCACGGTTATCGTAAGCTGCCAAGTAGAATGCGTCAAATTTCGTGTTCACGCCGTTCGAATTGAGTACTATCGAGAAAGTAGACCGCTAGAAAACTAATCAAAGCAATCGCCTTTTTGCAAGTTTAAGTGACACTTGGGGATGTCGATACATACTCGACGAAAGCTTGTATCAATTCTGTGGAGCGTGCCTAAGTGGGCCACTTTGAACCGATATTGGAACCCAACTTTGAACGGCCAGACAACATTGGTGCGTCTCGTCCATGGTTGGTGAGCCTTGTCGTTCACCTGTGCTTACTCATCGTCCTCAGCCTGCTGACTACTTCGGTTTCGAAGCCGGTCGTCCGATTGCTCATTCAATCTGCGATGCAGGACGCGATTGAGATTCCAGAAAAGCCACCGGCAGCGTTTCAAGTCCAGCTGCTTCCATCGCAAAAAGTGGGAGCGAGCAGTTTGGAAGACGACGAGGCTGCTCGGTCAATGGCTCCGCAACTTGGAGACCCAACCGACGTTCCGAGCCTAGACGTCCCTCAATTCGAATCGCCGCAATATCAATTCATTCCTCCGCTGGAACCGATTCAGGGATTGGAGCTGGACACAAATCAGGCCATCAAAGGATCGGCTGGATTCGGCGTGACCGGCGCAGAAGGCGCAGTCGACCACATCACGAAAGAAATACTGACTTCGTTGGAAGAACGTCATACGCTCGTCGTATGGTTTTTCGATCAATCGGCCAGCCTCATTCGCCAGCGTGAAACGATTCGAAATCGATTCGACCGCATCTACAAAGAACTTGGTGTGATCAAGGAAAGTGGCAGTTCTCGATTTCGCAAACGCAACGATGAAGAGCCGCTGCTAACGTCAATCGTAGCGTTTGGCAAAGACGTTTCCTTCCCGACGAAAAAGCCAACGGCGGATTACGGCGAAATTCGCAAAGCCGTTGAAAACATTGAAAAAGATGATTCCGGTGACGAATACGTTTTCACCGCGATTCAGGAGGCGATCATCCGTCACAAAAAGTATCGTCGCCGTAGCGTAACAGGCGATCCGGACCGCAATGTCATGTTCGTTGTGTTCACCGATGAAGCCGGCGACGATCAAGACTTGCTGGACGCGACGACTCGCCAATGTACGAATCTTGCCATCCCGGTTTATGTCGTCGGCATCCCCGCTCCGTTTGGCCAAAAGGAAACGATCGTCAAATGGGTCGATCCCGACAAGAACTTTGATCAAACGCCGCGCAGAGGCCGAGTGACGCAAGGGCCGGAATCACTTTATCCAGAATGCATTCGATTAGGATTCGCGAACTACCGGCAAAACGCATCGCTCGATTCTGGTTTTGGACCGTTTGCCTTGACTCGGTTGGCACGAGAAACGGGAGGCCACTACTTTCCGGTTCATCCAAATCGCGATTCGTCGAAGCCGTTACGCTGGAAAGATGTCGCCGATTACTCATCGCACCTGTCCGTATTCTTCGACCCAAACGTGATGCGACACTATCGACCAGACTACGTGTCGGCTGCAGACTACCAGCGACGGATCGGGGAAAGCAAGACAAGGTCGGCACTTGTCGAAGCCGCGACGCAGTCCGAGATCATGCCGATGAGCCAACCCAGAACGCGATTTGTGAAACGAGACGAAGCGGCGTTATCGAACGAGTTAAGCGAAGCGCAAAAACAAGCTGCGAGTCTTGAGCCAGAATTGAATCGGCTGCTCGCGATTTTGAAAGACGGAGAGCGAGATCGTTCGAACGAAGCTGTTCCGCGCTGGCAGGCAGGCTACGACTTGGCGATGGGCCGAGTGCTCGCTGTCAAAGCGCGAACTGAAGGCTACAACTTGATGCTGGCCGAAGCGAAACGAGGCAAGAAGTTTTCAAACGAAGAAAACAACACGTGGGTGCTCGATCCATCGAAGGAAGTCACTGCCGGCAGCCAAGTTGCCAACGCCGCAAATAAAGCAGAAGAATATCTGAATCGTGTCGTGACAGAACACGAAGGCACTCCTTGGGCCTACTTGGCAATGGCCGAACTCAAGCAGCCGCTCGGCTGGCAATGGCGGGAAACGCACACGGATTTGAATCCACCCAGGCAGAACGCAAACCCGGCAAACAACAATAACAACATCCCGCAAGCACAGGACGAACAACGAAGGATGCTCGAACGCCGACCTGAGCGACGCCCGGTTCCAAAGTTGTAGGATCTGTACGGTCCCCTCAAGCGACTCGAATCGTGTAGAATCCGCCGGGAGATCGATGCGAACCTTTCTTCGTTTCACGCGCTGCTGATGGGTGGCTGGCGGTCGAGCGTAAGCGAGCCCTCAGCGCCGAATTCCGGGGACCGCCATGGCAATCATTATCGACGGCTACAATCTGATGAATGTGACTCGGTTCGCCGTCGGGCGGCGCGACAAGCGGCGGTTCGATGAAGCGCGAAACGAGATGCTGCGGTTTCTGTCAGAGCATTTGAGCGCCGTCGGTGAAACCGATGTGGCGGTCGTGTTCGATTCCGACGTGAAAAAACGATTGCCGAGTCAACAGGAATTGTTTGGGCTACGAGTCTATTTTGCGCGCGACTACCCAACTGCCGACGATCTCATCGAAGAGTTGATCGCCGAGTGTAAACAACCGAGCAACCTAATTGTCGTTTCCAGCGACCATCGCATCCAAGTGTTCGCCCAGCGGAAGCGTGCAATGCCGATCGACAGCGACGTGTGGTTTGATTGCTTGCTTGAAGCCGTGCACGATGCGAACCAAAGTCGCGTTCAACCCCAACAGACGGACGACGTCGACAACGACGAGCCCCTGTTTGAGAATCCGTTTCCAGACGGTTACGGCGAGGACTTGGGTTAGCTCGTTGGCGCCTGGGTGAACTGTCAAAACTGGCTTTGTGCTGCGTCTGGTTCGATGTTCGTTCCGTGTTTGCGGCCCAGAAGGCCAGCCGAGTACTAGCCCAGCCCAACGGGTTAGTTGGTTTTCGGGATGGCATCAAGGGCCAAAGGTCCGGTCATTTGTCCACGCGTTTTCACAAACGCCCGGGCCGTTGGCCCTGTGATGAGTGTTCTGAAACGTCCCCCATGCGTAGAACGAACATTGCTGCATCTCTCGGTCAAGGTTCCTTAGTCTTAGCTTATATGGCAGTGAAACCTCAGTGACTTCAAGATTTGAACTACGTGCAGAGGTGAATCTCCCCGCTGCATCGAATGCTGACAGCACGTTTTGTCCGAAAACTAAGAAAAACTTGTAATCAGTTTTTCGTAGGGCTATATTTAGCGTTTTTGACTGTTCAGCGAGCCAAACATACTTGGCCGTTATCGGACGTTGGTTCGTGGCTGTCGGCAGGCGTAGGGAAAACACGAGGAGATATTCGGTGATGAGAACAATTGCCTTGGCTCTTGTTGTCGACGTCTTGGTAACAACCCCTTGTATTTCCGATATGCCTGTTGGGTACTTTGGGAATGCCGGATTGATGTCGGGGCAGGGAATCAATACAGCTACACTCGATGGGAACCCTGTCCTAAGTAGCGACGGTCTGGCGCTCTACTTTACGTCCGACCGCGATTCCGGCGGCCAAGGAATCGCCGACATCTTTCGGGCAACACGCGAGACCGAGAATGCCCCCTTCGGCAACGTTGAGCGGCTCGGCGGAGGCGTCAATACGCCGTTCCAAGAGATACCTTCATTTGTGGAGACGTCTGTCGATGGAATAACAACGCTCTGGTTCACGTCCGACCGCCCCAACGGTTACGGTGGACGAGACCTTTACTCTGCAACAATGCAACCCGGCGAGGATACATTCGGAAACGTGCAAAACATGGGAGAAACGGTAAACACTCAGTACGAGGACCGAACCGCCTTCTTTTCGTCTGATAGGCTTTCATTCTACTTCTACTCAAACAGACCCGGGACCGAAGGTCAGTTTGATATCTACAGATCTGTCCGCCCTTCACTCGATGCCCCGTTTGATACTCCCATTCGACTTAGCGGGCCTATCAATGGCCCAGGGTGGGACGGAGGAAATATTAGCCTGTCATCCGACGAACTGTATCTGTTCTTTTACTCGAATAGTCCTCGACCACGGAATGACTTTGCCTTGGACATCTGGATTGCTGCAAGGAGTTCAGTCGAGTCCGAATTTGATACGGCGATGAACCTCAACGACTTCAGCCTTGGTTCCGCTGTCAATGTCGATGGTGATATCGAAGCGACTCCTCATGTAAGTCGTGATTGGCCAGCCAACGGCTCTAAACTTTACTACTTGACGATTCAGCGAAACAACAATCCAGGATTCCTCGATTGGAATGTTTGGGAAGCGACCTGGACGCAGGTTGATGTATCGAGCAACGGTGTGCTCGATGTTACGGATATCGATGATTTGGCTCTTGCCATTCGAGAGGAGAGTGACGAACGAAGGTTCGACCTCAACCATGACGGACAGGTTGACGGTTTCGACTGAGAACTCCTAGTCGTGAACGCCATTGGAACTTGGTTCGGTGATTCCAATCTCGATGGTGTCTTCAATACATCAGACTTGGTTACTGTATTTCAGGAAGGTCAATACGAGGACGGCATCGACGGGAACTCCAGTTGGACGACCGGGGACTGGAACGGCGATGGGGAATTCGATACGGGTGACCTCGTACTCGCGTTTCAGGACGGTGGCTTTGAAGTGGGGCCAAGACAGAGTGTCGCGTCTGTCCCCGAGCCGTCTTCAACAGTAGGATTGTTTACTGCGTTCGTGTTCGCGTCACTTCTCGGGCGTCGACTTTTCCACCTTTGACCCTGGAAAGTTTGAACCGCTGAATGGCCGGTTCTTCGTGGTATGAGCACTTCGAAGATCAACGCCAGCCATTGTTTTCCGGAAAGTTGGCCCCGTGTACGTGCAGCGGTCGTTTTCCCGGCCTGCACTTCAGAGCATTGGTTAGAAACAGCGGGTACATCAACCGCGGTAGCTAAATCCGGCAATGCTCCGGTGCGTGTCAAACTTCAGCGCCGTAACATCGGCTCGAACTCGCTGAGGTCGTTTCCCCCGATGGCCACTTGGGCACAGTCGATCGCAAATCCAATGGCTCACCATTTAAGTGGCGAAAAAAGAAACCGCAACAGTCGTCCTACTCCATCCGAATCCATGCCAGCGAAGAGTACAGCACAACACGATATCCCGATGAGCATTTCTGACAAAACAAATCGGCGAGTCAGCAGCATGCCCAGAGATATCCTCGTAAGCCCAATAAATGCCAAGAGGACGCCGAGATTGATTATCAGGCACGCCAGATCGACAACTACCGGCTCCACAGGTTCCCAGTAGTCCCGAAGAGTATCCATGTAAACGCCTTTGGGAATCGTCTTTAGTTCGTGACGCTGGCGAAAGCAGTAGTTCGGCCAGCCGCAGCAGACGTTTCCGCCAGAAAGATAAGCACCACCGTCCCAGTCGTCGCTTATCTTTCGCTTTTGTGCATTGAGTGCAATGAAGGCTCCAACAACAAGGAGCATGCAGACAACAATGGCAAGCCTGGCGCGTCGAGTTGGTATCGGCCGCAGTAAGTGCCTTGTATTGCTCAACTTCCTACCTCCATTTGCCTGCAGATGATACGTTAGTCGCGTTTACCACGCCGAATGCACGAAGCCAAAATAGCAAAGTGCATCGGAGCATGGCTCGTGTGCAGCCGAGCCGGCGTACCTGGGCATCGCTAATGCCCACACAACAATTAGCTTATCACATCTCGCTGACCATCCTGTGCGTCTTGCTTCGGACGTAAGAGTCGCTAGAAGTGCGGAATGGTACTTCATCCGGCGCGACTTTATTGGTTCCAATTTGGGTCATTGAGCAAACGAACTGATTTCACCTCCACTACAGTCTCTTGCTCGGCGGCGGGATTAGCTCACCGGCCCAGTCATGGCCATCACGTGTCATCCCGCCTATCATCTCCCATCCGACGTTTGCTTTCTTGAATGCCAGCAATCGGACAAGCGGTTGCCGCACATCGGCGGGTATACCCGGTGTCCACGAGACATTGATCGACGCTCTTCGCCGTTCAATAGTTTTTGACGGTATTGCTACCCGCACGAGGAACCGACGTTTTCCGATCTTGTGTGGAACGCCGATTCGTGCGAATCCCGAGTTAGTACGCCGGAAACAACAGCACCAATCAAGTTCCGGCAGCCCAGTACGGCTGAAACCGACGCCACCGTAGCCCGACGGCCAAGCAAACTCCTCATCCCTAACTCGGAAGCGGGTTTGGTGCGGGCGAAGCCAATTCGAGCAAGCCCCAACGAGCAGCAGCAGGTCACGCGGCGAATCCGCTTCGGTGAATCGCCTCGCTATGTCGCCCTTTACCACCCGCAAGACTTCAAGCCAAAGATCGGGGTCATCATCAGGCGAAAAATGTGATGAAAGCTCGTCGACGACATTCTGCATATGTTTGCCTTGGCAGGGAGTCCTTAGGTGTGACACGCAACTGATGGAATGGTTCAGTTGGGCCGCCGAATTACCTTCATCGACAGGTTCGTTGGAAAACAACGCGTTGTGCTCGATTGTTTCTATGCTCAGCGGTGTACTGATGCCGTCAACACCGCTGCGTCGCAGCTGAGTTCCTCCGAGACAGCGGGTACATCAACCTCGGAGGATGGCTTAATCCGGCAAGCTCCGCAGCCTGTCACACTGAAGCGACTTCAGAGGCAGGCAGCTGAGGTGATTCCCACCGCCGCATCCAAGCCCCAAGAGTCATTTTGACGAAAAAGGAACAAGTGCATTGTAAAGTTTGCTGACCTAATGGTGACAGCTTATAATTTCGGCCGTCTGTGGCTCGCCGTGAGCTGCACATACTTGGACGTTATCGGACGATGCTATTTGTCCCATATGTCAGATTGAACTGGTAAACATAGCAGATGACAAAGCACGACACCTCATTTCGTGTGATATGCACTTTGATATTAGTATATCTTCTGTCGGCGCAGAACTGCCTTTCGACTGAATTCGAAATCGTCATCCCCAACGCGTTCGTGGACACCGAAGGTGATGATCCTGGTGGTGCTCCATCGCAGACATTTATGAACGGAACTCGAATTCAGGAAATCTATCCATCATCAGAGGTAAGCGCGCAGCAGAACGGTTGGGTTTCGAGTAGCGTTTTGGTTTGACGATGCGTGGTGCGGTGGGTGGGCTAGCGGCGTGACTTGTTGAGAGCTTTTTGTCGTCGCCGCTT
>JAGQPC010000508.1 GCA_020426925.1 Planctomycetales bacterium
TCGGGGATCTTTAGCAAGATCCACTACAGCTTGATGGCTGAGTTGCAACATGGGGAGTGCAACTAATTTGGGCGGAAGCAGATTTGGCTGCACATGCTTCGTGGATTGTTTGAAAAAGTACGTCAGGTGCGAACGGCTTACTGATGTATCCGTCCATCCCGGCGGCGATGCAGTTTTCATTCGTATCCAAAAGTGCGTTCGCCGTCATTGCAATTATGGGCACACCATTGCCCAGTTCACGCAACGCCCGAGTAGCTTCAAATCCGTCCAGCACAGGCATTTGAAGATCCATCAGGATGACATCGAAATCGTGCTTGGTGGCTAAATCCACGACTTCCTGTCCATTGTTGGCAACACGCGATTTGTATCCGTAGAACTCCAAAAGCCCCACGGCAACTTCCTGGTTAACCGGACTGTCGTCGGCGACTAGCACTGTTAGCGGGCTGTGCCAAATGATCGGCCTCTCGATCGTGTTGGCGTCGGATTCTGCCTTTTCGGTTTGTTGCGCGGCAATCGCGCGTGACAGTTCGTTTCGTGTGACGGGCTTCACTACCAGTGTCATGTGTTCACGCTCGACGTCGTATGCGTTGACCAATCCGATTGCGGGAACTCCCCAATCGGCGATTCGCTGGTCGTCTTCAACTGAGGGAGCATCAACGACAATCAAGTCGTAGTCGGATGCATCGGCCTGCAAAACACCAGCGAGATCGTCGGCGACCGAGACGGCGATATCAAAACTCTCTAGCAAACGCACGTAGGCTCTGTGTGCCGTCGCGCGGCCACAGCACAGCAGCGCGCGAAGACGAGCGAACTTGCTTTTCGACGTGTCATTTCGATAAACAGTTTGCGCGAACGGCAAGTAGAACGTGAAAGTGCTTCCCAGTCCTGGTTCGCTATCCAGGCGTATTTGCCCGCCCATAAGATTTACCAGCGTGCTGCAAATCGAAAGTCCGAGACCTGTGCCTCCAAACTTGCGAGATGTTGATGGATCGGTTTGCTCGAACGCGTCAAACACCAACCTTTGTTTTTCTTTTGGAATTCCGATGCCGGTATCCCGTACAGAGAAACGGACGCCGGATAGTGATTTTTCGGCGAGCATATGGATTTCGCCGCGGATCGTGAATTTGACTGCATTGCTGACTAAATTGACCAGCACTTGGCGGAGTCGAGTTGGATCGCCTTTTACATACGCTGGCGCTTCGTTATCGATTTCACAGATTAGCTCCAAACCTTTCTCGCTAGCAGGCGCAGCGAGAAGCTTGGCTACGTTCTCTAGCGTTTCACGCAAGTTGAATTCGATATTCTCGACGTTAAGTTTACCCGCCTCGATCTTTGAGATATCCAACAAGTCATTCATCAACGCGAGCAGCGACTGCCCCGATTCTCGAACCACTTTCAAATGAGTCTCTTGCGCCGGCGTGAGCGGAGTTCGCAACAACAATTCGGTGATTCCTAAAACTCCATTCATCGGTGTGCGGATTTCGTGGCTGACCGTGGTAAGGAATTGCGTCTTCGCGTGATTTGCGGAAGTAGCT
>JAGQPC010000509.1 GCA_020426925.1 Planctomycetales bacterium
GCACCAGAAAGCGTGACTCCAGTGAAAAGCCGTTGCGTCTTCATCAATGGCGGCAGTGGGCGAGTGACGACTTCTTCCGTGCCAACGACCTCATCCACCCAAACGACGACAGATTCTCGATCAGGTTGATCTGGCGACTCGAGGCGGATGGGTACTTGAGACTTGGATGGGCTGCTGTTGGGAGTCAACAATTTGCTGAGCTGAATCCCAGACGCTGGCAGGGCGTCGCTTTGGCTTTCGACAAAAGGCGAAACAAAGCGAGTCGGAAATGCGAACGACTGATCGCCGACTCGAAACACAACGGCATTTTCGATGAAGGAACTGCGTGGCACCAACAGCCGCAAACACGTTCCTTCGCCCTTCTTGGATTCCAGTTCGACCCAACCATGCAACGCCTCGACCGAAGCGGCCACGACATCCATGCCGACTCCGCGTCCCGAGATTTCGCTGATCTCATTTCTAGTTGTGAATCCAGGTCGGAAAATCAAGTTCGCGATCTCTTCGTTTGTTATCTCCTCATCAGCGGAAACGAGACCTCTCTCGATAGCGCGGCTACGTACGGCCTCATAGTCCAGTCCTCTTCCATCGTCTCGGACTTCGACAACGAACAAGTTTGATCCGGAATGAGCTTCGATGGTAATCGTTCCCGTCGGAGACTTACCCAGCTCTTCACGTTCCTCTGGGCTTTCAATGCCGTGACTGACAGCGTTGCGCACGACGTGCATAAGCGGCTCGTAAAGCTTCTCGTGAAAAGAGCGTTCCAATCCGGCTTGTTGGTTTACGAAAGCAACTTGAACTTGTTTGCTTTCTGCTTTTGCCGCATCACGAATCGGACGCTGCAGGCGAGTAAACAGTGACTGAACTGGCAATCGGCGAAGTTCGATTACTTCACTGCGAAACTGATTGATAAATCGACTTAAGGTGAGATTCTCTTCCGTGATTGGGTCGATCGTTTGCCTAAGCGTTCGTCCCAATTCCAGCAGGTCACTCGCAATCTCCGTCAATGAACTGATTGGCATCGTGTTTCCGCCAGAGTCAGTTGTTCCGTTGTGGGTCGGTGAGTGCTCCGCGAAGGTTCGCAATCGCGACACGCAGTGCAGCAACTCTGCGTTGATTCGCTTGAGCTGACCAGAGCTGGAGTCACGACGATTTCGCAACATCACAAGTTCGGCCAACATGTCAAACAAGCGATCGAGTTGGCCTGCATTGACGCGAATTGAATCGGCGTTGGCTGCAGCATCAAATACAGAGCGGCTTTGCGTGGGAACTGCTTCGCCGCCTTCGCCAGGCTCCGGTTCAGCCGCCGTCATCAAGACTTCTAACTGCGATCGAACCGCATCGACGGATCGCAAAACGACGTCGACATCGGTCGATTCCGCGGCGTGACAATTCTGCTCCAGCGAATCTTCAACGCGGTGTAAGAACGAAGCCAGTCCGGTGAGGCCGATTGCTGCGGACGCGCCTTTGATTGTATGCAATTCTCGACAGATCTGCCGTAGCGAATCGAGCGAACTTGGATCCTGCTCGTATCGCAGTACCTCCGATTCGATTACCGACACGCACTGCACTGCGTCATCCGTGAACGCCTCGATTGTTTCTTGGTCCAGGTCTAACGTTACAGGCGCTGGGACGTCCTCGATGGAGTCATTGTCCTGGCGATCGTCAAATGGTGTCACGGGTTCGGTAGGTTCCGACACCTCCCGTTCCGGCGGTGCCAAAAGCGGATCGAATTGGGGCTCGTCAAATGATTTTGAAGCCTGTACGCCCGACTGAACCACAACGGGACTACCTGCGAGTGCACCGAGGATTAATCCGATTTGTTGGTCTGGAAGGTCTACCTCGGTTGGTTGCTCGTCGCTTGCAGCTACGTCCCAACTTGTCAGTTCGTCCTGTGATTCTTCCCATGCGTCAAATGTGTCAGCCGATTCCTCTCTTGCCAGATACTCGCCCCATCTGGAGTGCGCATGACTAACGAGGTCCGACAAAGATGTCGCCGGCGATTCGCCGTTTAACGCCTCATTCACGGAACAAGTCGCCTGCCTAATGAATTCCAGAATCGCGTCGACTTCGTCGCACAATTCCGAATCGGAATGAATGAGCAGAAGGACATCAAGCAGACTGTCAGTTGCAGAAACAAGCTTTGTGATTTCGTCTCTATGAGGATTCGAAAAAGACGCTTCCAGCAACTGGTGGCAAAGTTCTCTCGCCACATTGATGCTGCTCGGCCACGATACGCGATCCTCAACGTGGTTCCATACTCGCCGAAATTGATCGGCTGGAGAATGCGGCTCGCCCGTTTTATGGAATGTACCTTGGTTCATGCATTAACTCATCAAGGACGACACAAGAGTTGGACTAGCAGCAGGTCCCGCTTCGTTGCGCAAGTCGCCATCTGAAGTTGAAATGCTTCGAATGGCGTCAAGTACGTTGTCAAACTGAGCTGCGGCGTCTGCCAGCGAGCTCGAGTGCAGCACGACTGAATCTGTGTGTTCTCGACTTTCCTTCACAATCGTCGTGATACCTTCAACAAATGAAACGAGCTCCGTGCTCAAACGAATCTGCCCATTGGATGCTTTGCCTATTGCCTTAAGATGAGTCGACGCGCTAGACGCATTTCGTGACATGTCAGTCAGGCGATCAGCCGTCGAATCGATGCGTTCCATTTCCGACGACAAGTCTCCACATTGCTGAGCGATCGTCGCGATGGACTCTTGTGTTTCCAATTGAATCGACTCGACCAAACTGGTGACTTCCTGCGAAGCTTGCGAAGCCTGTTCCGCGAGTCTTCGAACTTCTTCTGCGACGTTCGACGAACCGGATATCGAACCCGCGCTGCGCGCCGATTCGATAGACATGTTTAGAGCCAGCATGTCTGTCCTGGATGAAACGTCGCGAATAGAGTTTGCGATCGCGCCGATCTCGCGCACATGGTCCAACATCGCTCGCAGTCGGCTCTCACTCGACTCGACACCTGCGTGAATTCGGCGAATCGCGGCGATGTGCTCCAGCATCTCGTTCGACATGATGCCCAACGAACCTGACACGATCGAACCTGATTCTTGCGCTTTGCTCGCCGCTGACGATACAGCAGCCATGCTCTGGCATAGATGCTCGACGTGCGACGTGGACTTTTCGACTTCATCGCTTTGTGATGAAATTATGTCTGAAATTTGAGCAACGGACTTTTGAATGTATTCGATCGCATCGACCAGTTGCATCAAGCAGCCATCGGCATTTTGCCCGATCGCTGTGAGCATGAGCCGCAACTTTGTGCCAGAGTCTGTCGTTTCGCTGGCGAGCTGACAGTCAGGACGGCTTTCAAGCGTTTCGACCATCCAGTCGATGACTTTGTTTTGCGTGCGGCTGCGCTTGGCTGCAACCGACCATCGCTGAACATATTGCTGAATCTTAATTCGAGTTGATTCCAGCTCGTGGATCGAAAGTGGATCGCCTCCGTGCGCCGTTGCGACCGATTTTTCAAGCGTCTGCAGCCCTACTGAAATCTGCCGAGCAATAAAAATGCTCAAACCGGCTGTAGCAACGATCACGCCGACAGCGCACATGCTGAACATGATCGCCGACGAATTCGCGATAACGCCAAACGTTATGCCACCGATCACAGCGGCCAGTACATTTGATATCAGGAGCAGGTGTACGATTTTTACCTTCATGGTTGCGCCTCCTGAGCCATTTCAAAGCTCCGAAAACTCTGTTGCCAATTCGCTTTCACTTCCGCCATGACTGCTCGGTACGTCGCTTCCGTATCGACAATTCGGAGTTCGTTATCCTTGTGGACGGCATTCCCGATAAAGTGCAGGTGACGGTCCGTCGTTCGATTCGGTTGCATCGTGCTGCCTAAATCGGTCAGTCCAGCAACTTCGTCTACTAAAATGCCCCAATAGCCATCACTGCTTGCGAGCACCAATAGTTGTCTCACTCGCTCTTCTTGCGAGTCTGTTCCTCGCTTCTGGCCATTTTCATCCGGCAGGAGTGGATCGGTGATCGTGAGGAATTCGTTGTTGACGTGAGCGATCCCGTGTAGGATGCTCGACGTATTAGGCAGGGGCGTCACGTCAGGGCTAACCATTACTTCGCGCACGGCTGTCGAAGGAAGTGCATACCACGATTCGCCGCAACGAACGATGCAATACTGATTACTCGTAGAGTGACTCATTAGTTTGTGTGCTTTCCTCTAGTCGTAATCACAGTCGCAACTAACGCTCAGCATTGTCTCAAGCTGACGACGAACATTTTGCAGCCTGTCTTCCGTGGAACCAGCCGACGTTTTGTTAGGTGTCGCTTCGGGTTTGACTTCTTCCAACTTCGATGGCCCTCGCCGCAATGCTTCCTGCTGCGATCGTTTTTGCTGCTCTGTTTCTCCGCGCGGTTCTGATTGCTCAGAAGCCACCGCAACGAGCTGCTCGTCGGCTTCCGCAACATCCACGTTTGGCGAATCTTGAATTACCGCGTGCTCGATTTCATCACGAATATCGGTCAGCTGACGCCGAACGTCATCGCAAAACGACCGAATCTCGGTTCGCCACTGGTCATAAGGGTTTGCAGCTTGGGAATCGTCTGTCATAACGCTCTGTTGAAGTCACTGCGGTTGAGCGAACGCGTT
>JAGQPC010000510.1 GCA_020426925.1 Planctomycetales bacterium
TTCCAGGCGGGCGAGTACGAAGACGGCATTCCCGGCAACTCGAGTTGGGCTGAAGGCGACTGGAACTGTGACGGCGACTTCTCCACGTCCGACTTTGTAGTGGCGTTTATCGACGGTGGTTACGTTACCGGTGCCGGAGTGCAGGCAATGCATGTCGTCAGTAGAAGTCTCGATGTCGATAACGACGTGCAATCGCAGTCCGATGACGAAACGGGACAGGCCAACGTCGTCGAGCCGGTCAATCAAAAACGTCGGCAAATTGAAGTCCAATCGGTCGATCGCATCTTCATGCAGGATGTTGATTCAGATGTCGATCATCGCGACGATGCCGAGTTCGTTTTCGAATCGGAAGATTAGCGTTTGCTGCTGTTCAGTGGTTTGGATGTGTTACTGCTAATTGTCGGTGACGCATCCGCTACGCGCAAATTACAGAGCTGCTTTTTGCGTGAAGTATCGAACGCGAAACGCTGCTAGTACCTTAGTCAGCATTGCTCAATCAACAAGTGGGAGAGCGCTGTGGAGAGATGATACAAAATGACTTATGCGTTCGTTGCAGATTCGTGAGTGATCACACGTCGAACGTGAGAATTGCAGAAACGTTCGGCGTTTTTTTGGGCCAAAGTATTGCGTTGAATGCGACGCTCGGTACACTGTCTGCTCCTTCAAACTCTACAAACGAAGTTGACGTTCAGTTTCGTTTATCTCTGAAGGACTTGTGCGACCTGAAATACTCATCGATGCGCTTTGGGGGAGCTTGTCAGACTTGTAACGGATACGATCTCCATGCCCTCATCGAAGCACATTTTTCTCTTAATTTCGCTTACAGCAGTCATTGTTTCCTCAACTTGCGCCGACGTCTTTCGGCAGGTTAGCAACCAGCAGATTCCAGGCACGGCGGGCATTCGCCCTAGCAAGGGTGCAAATCTGTCTGGGCTGAATCTTGAGTCTGCGATTCTGTGGTCAAAGAATCTCACGAACGCCAACCTGTCGAACACAGACTTGACCGGTGCGAGTCTTTGGCGAGCAAATCTGTCGGATGCCAATCTGACGAACGCCACGATCACGCGAGCCAATCTAGGTTCTGTGAAGGGGATGACGATGGACCTGATTGCCTCGACCGTCAATTACCAATCTGGCAACCTTCGCGGCGTTGAATTGGGCTACAACGATTTGACGAATTGGAATCTGTCGTCGTTGAACTTGTCAGGAACGCGATTCGAAGCTGCAGACCTGACGAGCGCGAATTTATCGAATTCCAATTTGACGCGATCAGCGTTGCCTATGGCGAACCTCACAGGAGCCAACCTGAACGGAGCAAACATCACCGGCGTCAACTTTAGGTCGACCGTCGGATTGACCGCGGAGCAAATCTACTCGACTGCCAGCTATTTCAATCGAGACCTTCGAGGCGTAGGCCTTTGGGGCAACGACTTGTCGGGGTGGCAGTTCTCTGGGCAGAACTTATCCGATTCGGTATTTGCAGATGCTACGTTGAATGCGGCTCGATTCGACGGAACGGTCTTACGGGGAGCCGACTTCTCACGAGTAACGATGCACGGATTTACGAAGGAGCAACTCTACTCGTCCAGAAGCTACCAGCAGCAAGATCTGAGCGGGCTGGTACTAAGCGAAAACGATCTAACGGGATGGAACTTTGCTGGACAGAATCTATCGAACGCTGACTTTTTCCGCTCTCAGTTACAGGACGTGAGTTTTTCTGACGCGATAATCTCTGGTGCGGTCCTTGGTGATGGTATCACCGCAGATCAGATCTACTCCACGAGAAGTTACCAAAGCAAAAACATGCGTGACGTTTTCTTTAACGGAAACAGCGTTGCGAATTGGGATTTCTCTGGACAAGATTTGGCGGGTGCTTACTTGGCCTATTCTTCCGTCAAGCAAACGGACTTCACGGGCGCGAACATCGTTGGCGTCAACTTTGGCACCTCTCGTGGGTTGACGCCGGAACAGCTTTATTCCACGAGAAGCTATCAAGCAAAGGATCTAACTGGCATTCGATTGGACGAGCTAGAACTGACCGGCTGGAACTTTCGCGGGCAAGAGATGCGAGACTCATCAATGGTCTTGGCGAGTTTGACCGACGCCGATTTTACGAATGCCAACATCCAAGGTGCCGACTTGGCACTGACAACAGATCAAGGTTTCACTGCCGAGCAGTTCTATTCGACGAAAAGCTACGCGGACGGAAATCTTTATGGCATATCGCTTCGCAACAACGATCTGACAGGATGGAGCTTGGCCGGAAAGAACTTGAAGCGAGCTATCTTCACGGGCGCAGATCTAACCGACGTGGACTTTGCAGATTCGATTATCGCAGGAGCATCCTTCGAAAATACGACATCCAGCGGTCTTGCGAAGGATCAACTTTACTCGACCGCAAGTTATCGGAATCGAGACCTCCGCGGAATTCGACTTCAATCCAACTCGCTGCGAAACTGGGATTTGAGCGAACAAGATTTAACGAACGCAGACTTTAGTTTTTCTCGGCTCAACAATACGAACCTCAGTGATTCAGACCTTCGTGGCGCTTTGCTGCGACCTTCGAAAGGCACGAACCTGACCGGTGCGAACTTAATGAACGCGTCGCTGCAAGGTACCAAGGCAGAACTTGAATCGGCCATGGTCGACGATCAAACCGTCTACAACCAGTGGACAGTCTTCCCGACAGGTTATGATCCGGTCGCCGCTGGTCTGTTTTTCCAGCAAAGTCCACGTGGAGATTTCGACGCCAGCAGCTTTTACGACACCGCCGACGCGGACGCGTTGGTCGGGATGCTGACCGGAGTATTCACCAGCAGCAGTTATTCGACCGAGCAAATGTTTGACGTCAACTTTGATCGCGTTGTTGACCATCAAGATTTGCACGTTTGGGTCAAAGAAATCGCGAAGACATGGTACGGCGACGCAAACCTGGACGGCCGTTTTGACAGTAGCGATTTGGTTGACGTCTTCAAAGCCGATGTCTACGAAGACAACATTGACGGAAACGCGATGTGGGGAACGGGCGACTGGGACGCTGATGGAGATTTTACCAGCGGTGACCTCGTCAAAGCATTTCAAGACGGCGGCTATGAACAAGGCGCGCTCGTCGCTCTGAATCCCGTTCCAGAACCGTCAGCTTCAGTGGCTGCAATCCTCCTGGCTGCAATTTGCTTCAATCGCACTCGGCGACGTGGGTAGTTGAGTTGGCCGACGCCGACACGTGACGCAAACCAAATAACGTCCGGTGCTAGAGATACCCTTGAGACGTTTCACCTACAGCCAGTGAACGCCGAGTGCTTCGCCAATGTCGGTTATCCCGGTGGCTGCTTTGTGTAACGCGTCACTTGTTAGGCTCGTGACGCCCTTGTGTGATAGCAGATCGCGAATCGACTGCTCGGAATGCTCATCGACAATGGCGTTTCCTATTTCCCGGTCAATTAACGCGGCCTCAAAAATCCCGACACGACCACGGTAACCCGTGTGGCGACACGCGTCGCAGCCGCTGCGTCGGTATAGCGTCGCTGGGGCATCGAGAGAATTCGCCTCGAACTTAGTTCGTTCTTCGTCCAAGATGTCGTACTGAATTCGGCAGTCGGGGCAAAGCCGGCGCACCAGTCGCTGGTTAACGATTCCGTTTAAGTTGCCAGCCAGAGATCGATCGGCCACGTTCATGTCGCGCAATGCGGTAATCGTCGACGCCACGTCTCGTGTGTGCAGTGTGCTAAAGACATAGCGGCCCGAGCTGGCGGCCTGCATGGCGATCAATGCGGCTTCGGCATCGCGTATTTCTCCGACGAAGATGACGTCGGGATCCATGCGGAGCATCGTTCGCAAACCGGACGCCATCGTAATTCCGTGCTTGGCATCTACGTTCATTTGTCGAATGAACGGAGTCGCAAATTCAACAGGGTCTTCGATCGAAACAATGTTTAGTTTGCTCGCCGCCAACGATTGCAACATCGAGTACACCGTGGTTGTTTTGCCGGCGCCCGTAGGTCCGGTTACCAGCACGAGTCCCTCACCTTTTCGCAAAACCGCGTCGACCGTGTCGAGCGACGAATTTGCGAAGCCCAGCGTATCGAGCGGGCGGAATACGTTTTCTAGCGCGAACAATCGCAATGCCACCGATTCTCCTGCGGCCACCGGCGCGGTTGTGATACGAACTTCCAGGTCTTCCATCGATTCTGGGAGTGTTAGCCGAGACTCATGCGGCGTAAACGGCGCTGCGATATCGATTCGTGCGATTGTCTTGAACCGATTGATCAAATGCTCGGCGACGTCGCGAGAGAGCACGCAATAATGTTCAAGTTCGCCGTCAATGCGAAAGCGAACCACGTATTCGCCATGCGACTTCGGATCCAGATGTACGTCGGTTGCTCGCAACGCCTTGGCGCGATGGATCAGGTCAATCGCTGGAGACTCCGAATAACTGGGCGACTCGCTTGGGGCAACTTCGTGTAGGATGATCTCAAGTCGGCCGTTGTCGTCCGCTTCGTCTTGCCGCCAGCGGAGCCGCTGGTCTTGCTGCAAGGCGTCGATGACCTGATCTGCGTTTGCTTCTGTGATTTCGAGTCTTTCAGTAACGCAAGCCTGAACCGCCTGAATCGTCTCGCTCCGATTTCCTTTTCCTTCGACTGATTCACCAAACTGACTCGAAATTGCTTTGATCGCTCGTTCCTTTGTCTGCGACAGCGAATTCGCTGGCTGCAGCACCATGACCGGACACGGTGCCGACCTCAGCACGCGTTCGGCGACACTGCCCAGTGCAAAATGAACTAGTCCTTTTCTGCCGTGCGTTCCCATCACGATCAAATCAATGTCGTTGGTTCGAGCATGTTCAACGATTACACGCTGAGCGCTGGCTCCGGCTAGTGCGTGCTTTTCTGTTTTTAAAGCCAATTCCGATTCTGGCGTTATCAGTGAATTCAGCTTCTCCAGACCGATGCGAATCAGGTCTTGTTCTTCCATGGAGCCGCTTTGCGTTCCCGTCACGACGTGAACCAGATGAAGCTGAGCACCAAACTGCTTAGCTAGTTCGCAGGCGTGATCCAAGGCCGCTGTGCAGCAATCGCTAAAGTCAACCGCAACCATGATTTTAGTTGGGTTTGCCATGAGAAGTCCTTTCCGCCTGAGTTGATGAATCTGTTTGCTCTGTTTCTGTTCGCTCAATTGCTGGCGACTCAAAAGCCGCGGTGTTTTTTATCGTCAGTACAGGGCAGGTCGCACCGCGAACGATCGCTTCCGCGACGCTCCCCATCAAAAGATGCTGAAGTCCCGTTCGGCCGTGCGTTCCGACGACTAGCAGATCCGCTTTTTTCTTTTTTGCTAACTTCATGATTTCCGCGGCTGGATCTCCTCGTCTGACGATCGCGGCGACTTCTACACCCGATTTGCGGCTCGCGGCTAATGCTTCCAAATTCGCGTTCAGAGTTTCCGGCTCCAGCACGCCAAGCTCTTCGTCGTAATTTGGTACGACCGATTCAACAACATGGAC
>JAGQPC010000511.1 GCA_020426925.1 Planctomycetales bacterium
TGCTGAACATGAAGCGTGCTTCTGTAGCAGCTGGCCAAGCGAATCGTTGAACGTTTGGTCCAATCGGTTTCGATGCGATTTGTAATCCTTTGGTGCATCCTCGTCTGCATGCGTAGCAGATGCGACAAGCAACCCGGCAACGGAAAAAAGAATCGCCACGAGAAACACTTTGGCGAAAGCGTGTCTTTGCCGCGGGCGACTGTTCAACAGCAGCGAGGTTATCCAAGGGAAGTGACGATAACGTCGGCTCGATTTTCTTACCGACCATCGATTCATGGAATTCACACGCTGCTGTTGTTAGATCGCGATCTCGAGGGTGGAACATACTACGCTGCAGACGTCTTGCCTGCAGTCATATGCCCAACGACTTTAGTGTAGCAGACATCGCGACACGCGGCGTTAATCGCTTGCGGATTATGCGGAAACGGACGAACGCAACGACGAAAAGACCATGTGTTCAAACGGAGTTCCTTCGAAATGACGCAGGATCTCATCTTGGTTCTCGATGACTTTCGAGACGCTCTTGAGGACTTTCTTCAAACGCGGCTGCGCCGGAATTTGCAAATCGACGCCGACTAGTCCATTAATCTGATTCAGGGCTGATTCTGCGAAGGCGCCATCTTCGAACATGTCTTCGTAAACAAGCTCGGTGTATTTGTCGTGCCCATGGAACCAAGCTCGAAACTGTTTCGTTCGTCGCTGTGACATCTCCATCCCGTATTGGCATTGAGCTGGATCCAACCGGATCGCGATCTCCTCCGGTTGCTTGTCATCCTTGGACTGGTAGTGCCAAGTTTGCGTTTGTTCGGCGAACCGAGTCGAAACGTGTTGTTGAAAGACATTCCTGCGAATCACGTGGATTATTGGACTACCAAGCGATCGTATTATTCCAATTAGTGCCGGACGCGCAAACAATCCATGCCACAGTGGATCAAAGTGATGCCAAGAATTGTATTTGATGTCCATGACGTAAAATGGCGTTGAACACCGCTTGTCCAGATAATCCAAATATCGTTCGAAAAGCGTCTGCTGGTTTTCTGGAGTTGGAAAACTCAGCTCGGGATGTTTGCGGAACAGCTCGATTCGATACAGCAAATAATTGACAGGCGAGATCTCTTCGCGGTCGTGGAACACTTCGGAAAAGTTTGTGACGAGCGGTGATTGACCGAGGTTTTCCTGAAGGACCGTGGTGCCACTTCGTTGCTGCGCACATATGACGATTGGTTGCGGTTTATCGCTCATGGGGCACTCCGAAATCAAGGCACGCAGCACCTGAACAGTGCTATCGCCGCGCGATCATACGGTTGCCGCACGCTCGGGCCAATATCAGTCGCGTGCATGCGAAGAAATACATGCTTCACCGTCAAGCTGAATCGCCTCTTCGCACGTATGTCCGAAAGAGTGTAAACTCTGCTGGTCCCGAACTACTTGTCTCTTGGAGCCGATATCAACGCTGCCATGCACAACCAATATTCGACGAAACGATCTGCCCGATTCCGTTTTCTTTTGCTGGCATCGGCGATCCTTGCTGGAGTCATGCTGACACAAGCATGGGGAGTTACGCCGCAACCCAAAACAGGCGGAGATACAGGTGCCGCGGACACTGTTCCGGAGGCACAGCACTTCATCATGATGTGTGTTTACATGGGAATCGCGTTGGGATTTTCATTCCTCTGTTCGGTCGCGGAGGCAGTCGCGCTGTGTATTACTCCTTCGTACCTGGCAAAGCTCAAGAACGAAGGGCATCGTGCTGCTTCGTCGGTCAGCTCGCTTAAGGGCAATATCGATCGGTCGCTTGCCGCAATTCTCACGCTGAACACTCTGGCGCACACTATCGGTGCTGGCGGCGCCGGTGCAGAGGCCGCGGCATATTTCAAGAACGTCAACTTAAACGTCATCATGCTCGTCATGACGCTGATGATCTTGTTCTTGTCCGAGATCATCCCAAAAACCATCGGAGCGGTTTACTGGCGCCAGCTTGGTCCGTTGACGGCGCGATTTGTGAAGGTTCTGGTTTTGTCGCTGTTCCCGCTGATTTGGCTGTCGGAACAATTGACGAAGCTCCTGACACGTGGCAAAAGTCACCACGGGTTTAACCGCGAAGAGTTCACAGCGCTGGCGAACATTGGTGCGGCCGGTGGACACTTCGACAAGCGTGAATCGAACATTCTGACGAATCTGTTTCGGTTTCCGGAGTTGCGCGTGCATGACATTATGACTCCCAGGACAGTCGTCTTCGCGCTGCAACAAGATCAAACCGTAGCTGAATTCATGAATGGCGACCCAAACCTGACGTTTTCCCGAATACCTGTTTTTGGTGAAAACCGAGATGACATCACCGGCTTTATCCTGAAATCAGATTTGCTTCTCAACTTTGCGAAAGAACAAGGTCGTGCGAAGCTTCGGGACATCAAGCGAGATCTGCTGATCATTCGAGACAACGAATCTCTGTCGACGGCGTTGGATCGCCTTTTTGATCAACGAGCACACATCTTGCTCGTCATTGACCAGCACGGCGGGACCGCGGGAATTGTCACGCTTGAAGATGTCGTCGAAACGTTGATGGGATTTGAAATCGTCGACGAAGCCGACAAAGACATCGACATGCGAGTGGTTGCTAGGAAGAAATGGCGGCAACGCATGGAAAAGCTCGGCATTGACTTGCGAGACGCTTCCGAAAGCAGTGGCGACTCACCGCCCAGCGACGGATGAAGGTTCTTGCGTTAGAACCGTTCTATTCAGGAAGCCACCGCCAATTTTTGGATGGTTGGGCCAGCCGAAGTCAGCATCAGTGGACGGTGCTCGGTTTACCGGGCAACAAATGGAAGTGGAGGATGCGTCATGCGCCGCTAAGCTTTGCGAATGACGTTAATCGCCGGGTAGCGTTGGGCGAGCAGTGGGACGTTATTTTTTGCTCCGACATGCTAAACCTTGGCGAATTTCTTGCGTTAACCCCACGGTCCACTCGCAACTTGCCGTCTGTTGTCTATTTTCACGAAAACCAATTCACGTATCCGAATCGAACGGACAGCGAACGCGATTTTCATTATGCGTTTACCAACTACGTAACAGCGTTAACCGCAAATGAAGTTTGGTTCAACTCTTCATTTCACCGCGAAGATTTCCTTGGCGCATTAGAAAGTTTCTTGCGTCGCATGCCCGACAATCGCGATCTCCAAAACGTGGCGGCTATTCGCGACAAGTCCAAGGTCCACTACCCTGGCGTATGCATTCCGCCACTGGAGCGGTCGGGTTCGGGTCGGGACGCCACGATTCTTTGGGTGTCGCGTTGGGAGCATGACAAAAACGCAAAGGATTTCTTTGACGCATTACGATTGCTGGTAAAAGACCGTATCGATTTCAGAATCAATGTTTTAGGTGAATCGTACGGCGAAGCACCGCCAGTTTTCGATCAAGCAAAAGCTGAATTTGCGGATCGAATTGAGCATTGGGGGTACGTTCACGACCGCAACGAGTACTTCAAGGTTCTGTCTGAAAGCGATTTTGTTGTCTCGACCGCGATTCACGAGTTTTTCGGAATCGCTGTTGTCGAAGCTATGAGTTCAGGCGCGTACCCGATATTGCCGAATCGACTTTCATACCCGGAATTGTTAGCAAGGTCCCAAGACTCTCTACGGAAACATTTGTATACTGAAACCGTTTTCGATCTACATCAGTTACTGGCAGACTCGATTTCGCAAAACCGAGTTTGGGATGTGACCTCACTGAATCGTTTTCGTTGGTTGGAGCGTGTGCCAAGCATGGACGCAGACCTTGAAGCAGTCGCTATCAGGGCAACGTGATCGCGTAACTTGGAACGGATTCCTTTGTCACTTCGTAAGGGCTTCAGCGCGGCCGATCTGCGGAGCAATGAGTCGCAGTTAGCCCGCAAGCAGTACACGTTAATTTGCCGTTGGTTGCAACTTGCGTGATCGTGACTAGCCAGCGATGAACAAGCTGATGCTGCGACCGAAAAGGAATTTCAAAACTTGGAAGTAACCAGCGATGTCTGATGCACGCCAAACAGTTCTTGTCGTTGATGACGATCCAGCGCAGCGCGGGTTGCTTGAACGAGTCCTGGGACTGTTCGATCTTAATGTTCAGCTCGCTGCTTCCGGTCAAGAAGCACTAGATCAACTGGCACGGTCGCTACCCGATTTAGTGCTACTAGACATGCAAATGCCGGACATGAACGGTTTCGAGACGCTTTCTGAAATCAAGCGAATCTATGGCGATCAATCGCCTCCGGTCGTAGGTTTGTCTGGCGCGCCTTTCGGCGACCCGGACCAGGCCGCCGTTTTTGACGATTACATCCTGAAACCGTTTAGCATTTCGCAACTTGGCGACCGGCTTAAACCGTACGTCAACATCAACTCAGATTAAAGCCGCGACGCCCATCGAAAACGCGTTCGATTATCGTCGACAACACTTGCCTGCTGTATATACTCGTATCCGTAGGAAAGCTGTAAGCCTGATCGATCAGCCGCACTCGAAAACACCATGCGATCTCAACTCTGCAAAGCACTGACTGTTGGAGCAATCGCATTCGCGATCCTGGCGAATGCCGATCTCTCCATTGCGCAGCGAACTTCTGCTCCTCAAATTGCCGCCGCAACGAAAGAGGTCTTGAAAGCACAGAACCTTGTGCAGTTACGGCAAAACGTCGGCGAGCACGTTACTGTTTCGGGAACGGTTGCGCGAGCGACGAAATCAAGCACCGGCCATCAATTCTTAAACTTTCAAGCATCCGAATTGAGTGTCGTTTGCTTGGCGGCAGATGCCAAGAATTTCACCAAAGGCTCGATCGTCGACTTGTACAAGAACAAGACGATTGAGATCGAAGGCAAGCTTGAGCTTTACAAAAACAAGCCTCAGATAAAGATAACGTCGCCCGATCAGATCCGGCTTGTGACTGCGGACAAAGATGGCGGCGAAGCCAAAGAAGACGTTGGCCAGTCCTACGAAAAATATCTGAAGCAGATTGGCGTCGAGACATGGATTAGTCCTGCGGGGCTGAAGTATACCGGCCGAGATCCAGACGGAATGACTCGAGTAGAACACGTGCTGCGGCACGCGCAGGACGTCCCTGATCGACGAGGCTCGCATGGCGTTTTTGATGGCGGAAAGCATAAGGCTTTTCAGACGATCGATGCCGCTTGGAAGCTCGCACAAAAGCAACGCGCTCGCCCCAAAGTTGAGGGAGATCGCAGCACGTACACGATCAACATGGGACGTAGGGTCGGTTATTTGGGCGGGCAAAATGGAAAACGACGACGCAATCCGGCACTCAATCGGGTCTTCATCGTTGTTCGAACCAACACCAGTGAAGTCGTTACGGCGTTTCCCAAGTAGCCGTTACAGGATGAATAAATCGTGAAAAAAGAATTTCCGTATGTCGTCGGGTGTCCCGTTTGCCGGGACGGATTGTTACGAGCTTTTCGCTGCGGCCAGTGCCAATCCATTGCGGCGATCTGCGATGACTGCGAATCGATGTGGGCCGATGTCGAGTCGGTGTTTAACGATCCCCACCAAGATGCGCAAGGTGCATTTCCCAAATGTTGCCATTGTGAGTCCACAAAACCGGAATGGGAAAAGTTAGATGTTGACGACATGGCCGAAGCTGGACTGGAACCGTTTATCACCGACGTTTCAGCGTAACGTGCATGTTGCCACGCTTGGTTCAGTCACTCAACAGCGGTCAGTCTCAACCGAACACGCATTTCAGCCAAGTTTCGGCCATCAGCGAATGTCCAGCCATTGATGGATGGACGCCGTCGCCTGCCCAATAGTTGGGCTCAGTCTCATCGGTTACCGCTCTGTCGAACATCGACTGAAACGGAACCCAGATGCATTTGTGCTTGTCGCTCACTCGTCGGCAAGCGGCGCGACGTTCGTCGAATTCGGGGAACCAACCGTCGTTGACGGCTCCGCACCTCAGCACGAACGGTTCGCAGATGACTATCGGCGTTGCAGGAAGCTTCTCTTTGGTGCGTGCTAGAAGCTCATCGAGTTGCGTTTCGTAGTCCTGCGGAGTTCCGTTGTAATTTCCGTTCAGCTTGTGCCAGATGTCGTTAACGCCGATCAAGATACTCAACAGAGCTGGCTTCATCTCGATACAGTCTCGGTCCCAACGGCCGGCCAAATCGGGAACTTTGTGTCCGCTGATTCCTCGGTTGTGGCACTCCAATCCAAGTGCCGGAAAACGCGACAGCAAACGCGATGAGATCATCATCGCATAACCTCGACCAAGGCTCGAAAAATCGTTCGCGCGAGGCTCATTCTTCTTACGCCCGGCATCAGTAATCGAATCTCCTTGAAACAGGACGACATCGCCTCGATTCAGTTTCACGTTACCGCCGTCGTCTGCCGCGAATGCGAAATTCGATTTTGCGAGTGCGCCCGTGATGGCAACGGTTGCAGTTGACTTGACCATATTGCGACGATTGATTTGCATGTTGGTTTCTCTAAGTAATGATGCCTGAACTTGCTCGCCAGGATCGGCGAACAACAAAACGTGAATGCAACTAACCCCAAATGACGTCAGTCGTCTTTCCGTTGTTGTTTTGATTTCCGCCGACCGTTTTGAGCGTCATCGCCACTCCCGACTGATGGAATTCAGCGTCCACCCAACCCACGGGCTGATCATCGGTAAAATTATAACCGACCGCTGGTAGATTGATCAGCTTTACGCCATCTCGCTCACTGACTTCGTACCGATGCGAATGGCCGTAGAAGATCGCTTTTACCTGTTTGTGAGGCCTCACGATGCTGAATAGTCGATCAACGTCCAACAACGAACCATCGCCGTCGTCGAGCGTGTGATGCACGAAGCAGGCGATCGGCTTGTCCGTGGCCGTCGGCAAGAATTCAGCCAACCAATCTCGCTGATTTTTGCCAAGTAGGCCGGCCACTTTATTGACGTAAAGCAGCGAATCCAAAACCACAATCCTGACGACCGGCGTATCGACCAGCGAAACATGTTTGCCCGTCACAGGCTGTGATGTTTTCGATTCAGCGTCGGCCGGGAAGACATTAAAAAAATTGCCGCGATCATCGTGGTTCCCAAGTCCAATATGAATCGGAGCGACCTGTGCCAACGGAGTGAGTAGCTCGCGCAGCTTTTCGTAGTCGCCCACTTGGCCATCCAGGCGAGCGGCGTCACCGTTGACAATCGCTAATTTCGGTTGCGATTCGACGACCTGGGGCACAACCTTGGCGAGATTCTCTTGCGGCAAAAAACCACGGTGGCCGTCACCTGCAGTTACCGGTATGTGTGTATCGGACAGCAAGGCGACTCGAAACCGTTCTTGATTCGCTGCCGGCGTGTCCGAATCGGCGCGAGCGGTCGAGTTAAACAGCATCGCCGCGCCTAACGACGTTGCTCGCGACAGGAACTGTTTGCGGTCAATAGCTTCGTGGAAGAATCCGGGCATGACGACACCAAGTCGATACGGTCAGTTTTTCGAAATTGTTTCGTCTAAGTTTAGCAGCACATTGGCCACGCAAAACCAAGCAGCCCAAGAATCGCGGTCCTTTGGAGTGGCAATATGATCAGGAAGTCGCATGCTGCCGATAATATTCTTTGACTCGTCGGCGTTTTGACGGATGCGGGCGAGTTCTCCTTCATAGATTTCCTTGACGACCGTTAACTCTTCTGAAGTTGGCGCCCGAGCCAAGCAACGTCCAAACGCGAATTCGATGCGATCTTCCAGTGAATCCGGAGCTCGCGTGGCAATCACCGCAGCGAATGCCTTTGCAGCTTCGACATAGGCTTCGTCATTCAGCAGTGTCAACGCTTGAAGCGGCGTGTTCGTGAGCGGCCGTTGCACAGTGCACGACATTCGGTCGGGAGCGTCGAAGTTGACAAAACTTGGGTACGGTGCAGCTCGACGCCAGACAACGTAGATTCCTCGGCCGTAGCGCCGATCAGTCGTTTCAACGGAATAAACAGGCTCGTTTCGACCTGTCTGTTTCCACAACCCGTTGGGCTGCGGAGGATAGATCGGCGAATCGAATTTTTTGGTGCTCAGCAAGCCACTGACAGCGAGAGCGTTATCTCGAATCGTTTCGGCCGGCAGCCGGAACCGCGGGCCGCGAGACAGTAAGCGATTATTGGGATCCGCGGACAAAAGCTTGTCGGACACCGCTGAGTCTTGTTGGTACGCCGATGACATCACGATCTTCTTCAGAACGTGCTTCATCGACCATCCGTTCTCCATAAACTCAACTGCCAGCCAGTCGAGCAAACGCGGATGTGATGGCGAATCGCCTTGCGAACCAAAGTCTTCGCTCGTTCGCACCAAGCCGTTCCCAAACAGCTCGGCCCACCACCGATTGACAACAACGCGAGCAACGAGCGGATTGTTTCGACTCGCAAGCCACTTGGCAAAACCGAGCCGATTTGCTGGCAAGTCGGCCTCGAACGCATGCAATGCACTCGGTACATCTGGCACGACCGATGGACCTTTGTTGAGAAACTCGCCACGTATAAAAATGTTCGTTTCGCGCGGCTTGTCCATTTCGACCATCACGAGCGTCGTATCCGGCTGAAGCTCTTCGATCCGAGTTTCAAAATCGGCGATCGACTTCTTTAAGGTTGAGCATTCCAGATTCCGATTCACGACGTAGTTGATGATAAGTTGACGCTGCGATTTCGTACGTTCAGCCGATTCGGTCTGCAGCGTTTTACGCATGTCTTCTGGAAGTTGTTCCCTGTCCTGCGTCGACAGCGACGCTTCCCATTCAGACAGAGACGTGGTGACTCGTTTTTTCGCGGCATTGAACTGTTTTTTTGCGTCCGCCAACTGGCGATTCGCTTCAGACAGTTCCGATTTCCGAATCTCGTTCAAGTCAAGTTCAAGCTTTGGCCCCCAGAAATTGAATTGAACGTTGTTTGGGTTTGCGTTGTCTTTCTTGACTTCCATCGGAGTGTTATTGAAGAAAGCAAATATCTGATAGTACTCTTGCTGGCTGAAAGGATCATATTTGTGGTTGTGGCACTGTGCGCATTCCAGCGTCGTGCCGAGCCAGACCGTTGCGGTCGTATTGACTCTGTCGATCACCTGATCAGTACGATTGCCTTCGGGATCGACACCAGCCTCAACATTGCACGTGGTTGCTCGGTGAAATCCCGTCGCAATTCGTTGGCTTTCCGAAGCATCGGGCAACAGGTCGCCTGCCAATTGCTCGATCGTGAATTGATCAAACGGCATGTCATCATTCATCGCGTCGATGACCCAATTCCGGTAAGCCCACATCGAACGAATCTGGTCAGCTTGATAGCCGTTTGAATCTGAATAGCGAGCCAAGTCGAGCCATCCTCGAGCCCACTTTTCACCGAAACGCGGCGATGCGAGAAGCCGATCAACAACATCCTCAACCGCGTTGTTTGCCGAGCAGTTTACGAAGTCACGAACTTCCTCGACGGAGGGCGGCAAACCAATCAGATCCAAATAGAGACGCCGCAATAATCGTTCTCGCGAAGCTGGCTTCGTTGGAGATAAGTTAGCGGCCTCCAAACGGGCCAACGCAAAAAAGTCGATTTCGCTGGCGGGCCACGACGCGTTATCTACATCTGGCAACGGAGATTTCACAGGAGGAACGTACGCCCAATGTTGTTTTCGTTTTCGGCCAACTGGCCAAACTGCTCCTTGTTGAATCCATTCGGTTAGAACTTGTACCTCTGCGTGTGAAAGGCGTTCTCCTTCGGCGGGCATCACGAGATCTTCGTCTTCCGTTTGTATCCGAGCGATGAGTTCGCTATTGCCCGAATCTCCGGGAACGATTGCCGATTTCCCACTGTCGCTGACGGCGAACGCGTCGGCTCGGTTCGTCAAACGTAGTCCGCCTTCTCGCTCGGATTCACCGTGGCACTCGAAACATCGCTGTTTGAGAATTGGCAATACATCCGTTTCAAAGTCGACCGCGTCGACGCGAGTTGAAGCCAGCAAAAACACGCCAGGCAGCAAGCGAACTAGAAGTCGAATTAGAGTCTCTCGCATCGCCTTCCCGCTGAGTGAGAATATTCGGTGGAGTTTAACCAATATGAACGTCCACGATGGGGCCGCGGATCAGCCACTTATGTTAACTCAATCTCAGCATGAATGCAGTCGCTGCGAGATGAAGGCGCAGAGAAAACGGAAACTCGAGCGGCGTTCGGCTGGACTTAACGAGATTTATCACGGCGAAGTAAACAAAACGCCGCGATGCCGCTCAACGCCGCTGGCAAATGCGTCGGTTCAGGTACGGCGGCTACATTTGCTCGAGGCCCTTTGTCGTAACCGGCGTGCTGAAATGCGACCACTAAATCTTGCGAGTTAAAGTCCAAATCGCCATTCCAATCGCCCTCGGCCCAAGTGGAATTGTCTTCGATTTCGTCTTCGTATTCGCCAGACTGGAATGCGAGCACCAAATCGCGCGAATCAAAACTGCCATCTAAATTCGAATCGCCAAAGTAAGTCTGTTCGATTTCTTCGACCCACGTTTGTCGATCTGAAAAGTCGATGTCTCCATCGCCATCCACATCGCCGTGCAGAGAACCTTCAGGCATGACAATTCCGGGAACGTCTGGCATCAGGTCGAAATAGAGTTTTCGCTGTCCGGGGCGAAGATCGAGATGCACTTTTTCAAAGAATGGATACAACGATCCTTCCGACTGCAGGCCATCAATGCCGATGTCGTCCAGCAGGTCTTGAAATCCTGCATCACCCAGCAGATCTCGCAGCGCGTCAAAATCTTCGGAACCGCCGAACGCAGCTCCAAGCCAGCCGCTGGTCAGCAAGTTCATTCCAAAGATGCCGTCGATTGTCGGATCGATGTCGGCGACGGCAACAGTAACGCTTTCGAATATCAATTCCACGCCTTGTTCCGTCGGCATCCGAAGTTGATCTACGACCATCAACGGAGCATCGATCGTTCCTCCGACACCGCCGATTTCTTGCGAACCAATCGCTTCGTCTTGCAGGATGCCGTTGCCATTGGCGTCCAATCCCAATTCGTACGCGAGATCGTACGAAATGATGCTCATCTGTGCGCCCGTATCTAAAATGAAATTGCTTTCGAGCCGAGTTCCGTCATGAGTCGGAGCGACTGGAACGAACGCGAGATCGCTCCATGCAGGAATAGGGCCGTCGGCATGGGGAAGAAATATGGCTGGATCGAGCTGAACGGTGTATCTCCGTTTTTCGGTTTGCGGAAGATCGTCGCTGAATGTCGTCTGCATGAAGTCCAAACCAGAAAATGGATCGAACGGATCAAATTCAGCGCCGCCGCCACCGATGGAGCTCAAGTTCATCGTCGTCACGCGTTGATCCATCACCGGCATACCCACGATCCCGAAAAACGAGCATGATCCTGGGACCGGGCAGAAGCTAGTTTTCGTACTGGAAAGAATGCGAGTGTCGTGAATCGTTAGATCGGTGCCGTCGGAGCCGTAAAATCGCAAATCGTATTCAGCGGACACGTCGAACTCAGTAACGCCTCCGACTCCGCGCTCGTAGAATTGACCATCGACTTTGTATCCACCGCGATTCAGCTCGGCGATCGCATCGTCAACGGCAAGAATGCTGTTGGCTCCTGTATCCAGTAGAAATGAGCTGGCGAAATCGGGGCCGATGACCACGCCTGTGTCAGGGTCGATCAATTCTATATTGATACGTGGCTGATCGAATGCCAGCTGATCGGCGATTCCCAGAGTGATCGTTGGAACGTCAGCACGAAGATGCGAGCAAAGTGCAAGCAAGGTGATGCTGATAATAGCAGCGATTCTCCACGCAAAGCTCGAATTAATCTTTTGCGTTCGTACAGTAACCTGCAGACTGGAACATTGCATTCCAAGGCTCTCCTGACCGACTTGCCCCGTCTGACCCAGTAGCGACAAGTATACGCGAAAGCCCGATTTCTGGTAAGCATTATCCAGAGGGAAGTTCATCCGCGTAAACGGACATCGGCCGAAACCGCACAAGCCTGCGATCAGGTTTACCTGTGGCGCACGCTCGATTACAAAGCAAGTGAAGAAAAATTATGTTTCAAGTCTGCTTGGTGCCACCGAGAGGTTGACGTGCCGCGAGAGAATCAATTTCGCCATCAAACCTACTCTGCGGACGCCACGTTTGCGAACTACCAGCTCGTATCGCCCGAAGTACCGCCTCGGCCAGGCGAAGCGGGTTTTGAAAACCGGTTAGCAGCTGTCGGGCAACGTTTTGAAGAGCTTGGCATTTCTGTGATCGGCTTGATGCACGGAACGTTTGTTGGTTCCGACGCCTTTGGCATTGCGCGAGAAATTGGACGCTGGGCCCCTGGTCTTGGCGAGCGACTTCGACAAGGAGGCAAGGAACTGACCGATCGCTTTGCTGGCGAGACCGGAAACTTCACGCCCGAGTTCGCAAAACTGCTTCAAACTCATCTCAATCGCGACACTGCAAGTCCGATCGAAGTGACAACGTTTGACTGGTCCAGCGAGAACAATCACACCGGCCGTGCGGACGGCGCGATTCGCTTGATCGATAGCCTCCTAGATCGCAGAATCTCAGCGCAGGACCGTTTTTTGCTGCTCGGACACAGTCACGCCGGAAATGTCTTTGCGCTAGTGACAAACCTACTGGCAACTGACCAACAGATGCGAGACCGTTTTTTCGATGCGACGCAAACGCTGTATCAATATAAAGGCGACTCCAATGACGATGTTATCGATCTGCCGGTGTGGGAACGAGTTCGCAATCGACTGGCTGTATTTGGCGACAAGAAGTGGAATCTTGATCTGGTCACTTTCGGCACGCCAGTGCGTTACGGTTGGGACACTGGGTGCATCAAGAGTTTGACTCATTTTATCCATCATCACCCGACTGAAGGGCTACCGGTTTATAGAGCTCCTTTCCCTCCAATTCTCAGCGGCGACATCATTCAACAGATCGGAATTGCGGGCACCGATTTTCTTCCATACATGTTAAGCCGAAGAACTCGGCTGGCTGAACAGAAACTGAACCGGCTACTTCAACCAGAACTTAGACGTCGTC
>JAGQPC010000512.1 GCA_020426925.1 Planctomycetales bacterium
GAACCTCGCTGACCAGAACTGTGCGGGCGACTCCATGTAGCTGAAACTCAACAGCAAGATCTGTGCGACGAACTTGCCATAACTATTCGAGCGTGACTGGAACAGTGTGTCCAACTTCCGGCAGCTGAGCGGCTTCACCCAGAAGTGTTCAGGCGACTCCGCGTAGCGGAATGTAGTCGAACCGAATCAATGCAGACTGATTCCGAGGACCAGACAGAGCTCGACCAGCACGCGCAGCCAGCTCCGTGATGTAGAAGCGGCTCAATTTGAACTGGGTGACCGAGTTTCGCGAAGCTGATGGCGTGAATCGCGCAGCACGCTCGAGATTGAGTGACCACTTCAGAATGGCCAATCGCGTATAGCTTCGTAGGCGTGAAGGCGCTTCCGCTTGGTAACAACGACGATTGGTCCGTCGTTTACGTTCGCTCGTTGTGACTCTCATAGCGGTTGTGCAGGCCATGACGATCCCGCACGAGTTGCAGACCTACTCTCCAACTGACGTATGCGCGTTGGCAATGCCGTTCGGCGTAGAGTTCATGTGTCCTGTGGGTATTTTGGCCAAGCACAAGCGTGATGATCGTTCTTTTCTCAATCGCAGCCATTGTGGCGGTTATCTGGGGGATCGTCTTTTTGCGATTCGGCGGAGCGATCGGGGTTGCGCTGCTGACGATTTTAGTTGGAGTCTGCTTCGGCGCAGAGTTCTTTCAGATTTCGCTTCTAACTTTGGACCGGTTGCTGGTCGGCGTGCTGCTTGGAGCGTACGTGCTGTTGCGACGCTCTGAACTTTTCGAGCCGAAGCAGGTGTGCTCTTGGGACGTTGTATTCTTCACGTTCTTGGCTTGGTTGACGTTTAGCACACTGATGCACGACTGGCGTGACGACGGATTGCGGCCTGCATCGCGATTGATCTTCTTTTACTTGTTCCCTGCGGTGATGTACTGGATTGGCCGAGAAGTCACGCTCACTCCGAAAGCACTGAGCTACGTCTATCTGTTTGGAGCTGTACTCGGCGTCTACCTAGCTCTAACAGCAATTGCAGAATGGAGGCAGGTTTACGCACTAGTGTTTCCTCGATATATCATCAATTCAGCGAACACAGAATTCTTGGGTCGGGGGCGCGGCCCTCTGTTGAATCCGTCTGCAAACGGCATCCTGCTCTGTCTGGGCATGGGCAGCATATTGATGTTTTGGCATAGCGCAAATGGACTGGGCCGAGCTGCAATCATCACCTGTTTCGTGGTCATCTGTACGGGTGTGCTGGCCACGCTTACTCGCTGCGTGTGGCTCGGCGCTGCACTTGGCATTGCTTGCGTCGTCGTGTTGTCGTTCCCAAAGCGTCTGCGTTTTTCCGTGATCGTTTGCGGCACTGTCGCGTTGTCCGTTTTAGTTGCGGCGAACTGGCAATCGCTCCAGCGGTTCAAACGAGACAAAAACGTGTCGGCCGCCGAAATGTCACAGTCGGCAAGCATTCGGCCGGTGCTGGCGTATATCGCTTGGGAAATGTTCAAGGACCATCCGATTTCGGGCGTAGGCTTCGGCCAATACAAGCAGCATGACAGGTTCTATCTCGACCGCGGCAGCACCGACTTGAATTTAGAGATCGGTCGACCGTACCTCCAGCACAACATTTGTTTGTCAGTGTTGACGGAGACTGGTTTGGTCGGAATGAACTTGCAACTGTTGGTGATGCTGATTTGGTGTCGAGCCGCGACGGAGGTTTGGCGAAAGCGAGACCTGCCGCTGGAAACTCGTCAGCTTGGGTTGCTAGTTTTAGTGCTGTTTTGCGCCTATTTCGCGAACGGAATGTTCCAAGACGTCACCATCGTACCAATGGTTCACATGGTTTGGTTTTTCTACGGCGGGCTTGCAATTGGACAGCACATCAAGCACGTTAGTGGACACTCGCCAAACGGCAGAATGTCGATCGGGATTGGGGCGACTCGTCCAGTCGAATTCCGCGACCGGCGACGAAGTTCGGTGGGGTGAGACGACGCATGACGATTCTTACCTATTCCGATGCGACGATTGTCGCTGAGCACAAGCAGGCGTTTTCTCGTTCAACCCGTTCGGATCGTCCGAGCAACTCTAGCAATTGGGTCGATGCAGTTCGCGTGGTCGCATCGTATTTCATCATTTGGATTCACGTTCCTCGTTCGAGTGTCATGATTCAGACGACAGTGATTGGCCGCTTTGCGGTCCCTTTCTTTGCGTTTGCAGCGGTGTTCTTCGCGGCGCAAAACGGATTGCAAAAACGGGATCGTTCGATCGGGAAAATGTTGGCGTCGCGGTTTCACAGAATCTACGTTCCTTTCTTACTTTGGTCCGGAATCTATTTTGCGTTTAAGGTAGTCAAACTGGCTCTGCTTCCGGACCAGCCAAACGACTTCCCCGGCTGGGAGTTTTTTGTCGAGGGAACGGCGTATCATTTGTGGTTCTTGCCGTTTGTGTTTCTCACGACGATCGTTGCGTTCAGTGCGGCGAGATTAGTTCGCGGCCGAGATTCCAAAAATGCGATTGTCGTTGCGGTGACGCTGGCGGTCTCGGTTTGCCTGATCAATTCCGACGCCTGGTCGACGACAGATGGGTTAATCTACATGTGGCAAACGCTGCCAGCTGCGTTCGCTGCATTTGCATTTGCGATGTTTGTTCATCGAGCGGCAGTTGGTAACTTGAAGCGTGTCGCTAGTCCTGTCGGCTTCGCTGTCGCGGTTGCGTGCATGCTGTTGCTCGTGTCGAATCGTCGCAATGTGATGCTCGAAAATATATGCGGTGTGGCATTGTTCGTCTGGGCTTACTGGAAGACGAACACTCAACTGAAGTCCAAGATGATTCAGCGGCTTGCGCCTTTAGCCTTCGGGATCTATCTTTCCCATTTGCTGTTTGTCAAAGTGATCGAAGCAGTCACGCAAAAGCTTGGGTTGGTACCATCGGCTTGGCTAGACGTTGTAATGTTTGCGGCCGTGGCCATCGGCAGCACGCTCATGTGCGGCACCTACAATTCGGTCAGGAGTCGTCTCAGGCCGGCTCGGTTTGGTTGGCTGCTGCCATAGCGTCACGACGGTCCGACGGACTTACTAAGGCGAGCGGCAGAAGAGATTCTACTCGTAGACTCGCGGCTCCGCCCGCGAGCGCCAGTGATCGGAGTCGCTGGGCTACAAACGGCTGGTAGACTTTTGTCTGCCGCTCGCCTATGCGATTCGACGGACTAGAGGTCCATCGTACGGGAAGACACACCGTAATCGCTGTGCGTTAAGGCGTCGTCCACATCGCGTCCGTGAGTGCTTGTAGCGGGACGATGCCGACCGTTTTTCCACTGTCGTCGACGACTCGTGCGAGCGTTTCTTTTTCGTCCTGTAATCGACGCAAGACCGATAGAGGCGAGTCTGTTTGCGCGAACTCCGGCAGCAATCGATACTCGGAGACCTTGTCGATGGCATTCACGTACATGTCGATGACTCGGACGTAGCCTAAGATGTCCCGCGAACGTTCCGCAGTAACGAGCACTTCCGGCGCTTGCGTCCGGCGCGAAATTTGAAGCGCGAGACTTTTTTCTGAACCGCGATGCACCATCGGCATTCTGCCGGGAGATTTCCAGAACAGAGACAACGGCTTGCTGGCGAACTCAAAAAGTGCCTGAGCAAGCTCTCGCTGAGCAGGCATCAAGACGCCTTCGTCTTTCCCTTCGTCAAAAAGGCGCTGCAATTCAGTGCGTGCCACAGAGCTGCGAAGTTTTTCAGGTGACTCGCCCACAGCCATGGTCAAGAAACGACCGAGAATCCACAGCACAGTCGTAAAAGGCAACATCAATGCCCCGCAGAAGATAAAAAACGGCGTACTCATGCGCAGCAATCGATTGGGCGCGCTGAAAAACAGTTCTTTTGGCAACAGCTCGCCATATACGAACACGATTGGAGTCAGAGCGATCGGCGCGAGTATCTCGACGGCGACATTGCCAGCAAATCCGAAATACGCGACTCCTAAGATGATGGCGTAAGAGACCAAGTAATTCGCGAAGTTATTACCAACCAGGACGGTTGCCACAAACATGACGGGATTGTTCGCCAGCCACATCAAAGCCCGCGTTGCGAGGCGGCCGTCATCTGCATCCATCGCCAGACGCACCCGGGTTGCTCGGTAGTATCCAGTTTCGCTGCCGCTGAAAAATGCACTTAGAGCAATGCCCAGAACCAGCAGCAGACCGACGATCAGGAGTTCGCCCATTTACGAGACTCCTTGGTCGCGCAGTGTGGTTTGCACAAGGATTTGCTCGTCCGCAAGCATCTCGCTGACTTCGAATCGGAACGGTCCCCACTCACACACATCGCCCGCTTCCGGAATGTGTTGTAGGACTTCCTGGATGACTCCGCCAACGGTGACGTTGCGACTGGTCGGCAGCTCGCGATGAAAGTAGTCCTCCAGCACACGAAGATTGGCGATGCCGACGACCTCCCACAGCCCAACGCCGACTTCAATAATCGGTTCGCGATTCAAAAGTCTCGCTGAGCGGCTGGTACGACTGGCGAATATGACGTCCAAGATGTCGTCGCGAGTGATGGCGCCGATGGTTTCGCCAAGTTCGTTGACGACGATCGCCGTTTCACGTTCCTTGGACTTCATGCGTTGGATCGCTTCGGCGGCCGTGATGCACCATGGAACGTACAGCACCGATTCAGTCCGATACTCAAGATGCTCGCCTTCCAGATGCGAAAGTCGCTGCAGGTTGGCTGCGAGCGCGACTTCATCACTTTCATTTTCCGTGATCAGCAAGTAACCGTTGTTGGGAATGTCATCGCGAATGTCAGAAAGGCTCACAGGAGGGCTGTAAGTCACCAGCTGGGTTCGCGGGCGCATGCATTCTTCGACCGAAATGTCGGACAACGACACAATGTTGTGCAGGATCTGCTGCTCTTGCTCAAGAAGTTCTTTGTTCGTTGTTGAAATCGCGATCGCGCGAGCGAGGTCCGCGGCTTCCAGGTATGGCTCCGGTCGAAATCTAGGCCAGACTACTCGGCGCGAAATAATTGTCACGGCGCGGAGCGTTGGCATGATCGGATCCAGCACTCTCACTGCGATCGAAAGAGGATGCCCCACCAAATTGCAAAAAGAAATTGCTTTGATGACGGCGAAACTTTTCGGCAACATCTCGCTCAGGAAGATGATGACTAGCAGTGCGCCTAACGGGAATCCAACGGCGACTCCGTGCGAGATGTTCGCTTTTTCCTGCATTCGCAACGCCGCCAGCGACGCCAGCGTGAAGTAGCTGATGTTCGCCAGCAGGTTCCAAAATAGAATTGCGGACAGCAAGCGTTCTGGGTGTCTCAACAAGACATCGCAAGCTCGAGCGGCCGAGTGGGACGACGTCTTTAGAATGCGGCGTTCGGTGGCTTTCAACGAGAACAGCGCCGCTTCGCTGGCAGAGAAAAACGCGGACGCGCCGATCAGAATCGCCATTGAGACTAAGTGCGGCAAAATGCTTATCAGGGCGTCCACTGAAAAGATGTCCTATCTA
>JAGQPC010000513.1 GCA_020426925.1 Planctomycetales bacterium
TAGAAAAAGTGCGAGTAGTTGTCGATACATCCGCCCATATGTCCAAACGAATAGTCGAACCCTTGAGCGTTCGGAATCATCGTCGGCTTGTGCCCCAGGTGCCACTTGCCAATGTGTGCAGTCGCGTATCCCTTCTGCTTGAGTAGTTCGGCAATCGTAACTTGATCGGGCGGTAGCCCATTTTGCTGACCAACGTTTCCAGGCACACCGGCTCGCTGCGGAACTCGACCTGTCAGACAGCCCGCTCGCGACGGCGAACACACGGGAGCCGCCGAATAGAACTGCGTGAATCGAACACCATGACGCGCAAGGCGGTCCATGTGTGGCGTCGACAGGTCGGTCGCTCCGTAGCAATTGACGTCTACGCTGCCTTGATCGTCGGTCAGGATCAGAATCACATTTGGTTGGCGGTCTGATTCTCGCGCTGCCGTGAAAGCAGACATAGAAAAAACGCCAACGAGCAACAGGAAAGCTAACGATGCTGCATTGTGGATTTGATTCATGCTATAGGCCCGGGGTGGCTATCGAGTAAAACGCACTACGTGCCGATATCGAGATGTGAGTTGCTCGGCAATGCGATATAGTAGTCAATTCAGCTGCTGCTTGCATGAATTGAACGTTCGTAAAACGAGGAACCGCATTGTGAATTTCCACCCAGTTCGCCGTTGCTTCTGCGTGTGCTTGACGCTGGCTTTCTTGACAGGTTTTGCCTCAATGGCAATCGCCGCACCAAATATCGTCTTCATCTTGGCAGACGACATGGGCTATGGGGACGTTCAACGTCTGAATCGCAACAGCGTAATTCCGACGCCAAATTTGGACAGCCTCGCCGCCGACGGAATGACGTTTACCGATGCTCATTCGTCTTCCGGAGTCTGCACGCCGACGCGATGTTCGTTGCTAACGGGACGTTATAGTTGGCGAACTCGTTTGAAATCCGGAGTGCTCAACGGTTATTCCGAGCCCTTGTTGGCCCCCGGGCGAGAAACCTTCGCCACTGTGGCAGCAAAGGCAGGTTACCAAACTGGCATCGTCGGCAAGTGGCACTTAGGATTGGGGTTTGTAAAGAACGCGCCTCAGCAGATCGATTTTGATGCTCCGTTAACCTCCACGCCAAACGACTATGGGTTCGGCTTCTCGTACGTCATTCCGGCGTCGTTGGATTTTCCTCCGTACGTGTACATTCATAATCGTGATGTCACGACTTCAAATATGCTGGAGCAGCCCGCACAGAAATTTCCCGCGTTCTTGCGCAAAGGTCCGCGAGCGGAAGACTTGATCATGGAAGACTGCCTGGATCACCTGACTGATCAGGCCGTCGGTTTCATTCGCGAAAGCGCGTCTGGCGACAAACCGTTCTTGCTCTATTTTCCGTTAACGGCGCCGCACAAACCGGCGTTGCCGCATTCTCGTTTTCGAGGCAAAACCAACTTGGGGCCATACGGTGATTTTGTCGTGCAGGTCGATGACACCGTTGGTCGAATCCTAAAGACGATCGACGACGCGCAAGTTCGAGACAACACACTGGTGATTTTCACCAGCGACAACGGATCGTACATGTATCGTCGCGAGGGAAAGGATCACTCAGCCGACGCATCGATCCAAGCTTTCAGTCCGGATCATCACACGTCAAACGGACCACTACGAGGAACAAAGGCCGACATCTGGGAGGCTGGTCATCGAGTTCCGTTTTTCGCGCGATGGCCCGAAGCGATTCGGCCCTTGTCGACGTGCGATGAAACGGTTTGCTCGGTCGATTTCCTGGCCACCGTTGCGGACATTAATGACGTTGAAAAACCAGACAGCGCTGTCGACGGGTACAGCTGGCTGCCGTTTTTCCGTGAGGATCCGGACGCCGAGCGGCCCGCGCCGGTCATCCATCATTCTGGCAGCGGTATGTTCGCCATTCGATCTGGCAAATGGAAACTAGTCCTTGGCAACGGTTCGGGCGGCCGCGAACAACCTCGCGGAAATCGTTTCGAGCGGCCGTACGCGTTGTTTGATCTGTCGACTGACATTGGCGAAGCGCAGGATCTGTTCGCAGTTCGGCCGGAAATCGCACAAAAGCTCGAGCAAAAATGCCTCGAAATAATCGGAACAGACCGTTGATCTAGTTCGTATTATTCCGGCTGTGCGGCGTTTCCAATGGTTAACATGTGTGCCGAACCGGCAAACTCCGTTGCCTCGAAATCTGAATCCGTTGATAATGGATGTTCGCCAAATTGCAGTGCCGAGTAAGCTTCGCGAAGGCTGCTCATCGTCCTTTTGGCATTGACGGGCAGGCGGGTGTGACGATCTAGTTTCCGCGTCGTGCGAAATAGCACAGGCAAGGTCTGGCGATGGACACAAAGCAATCAGAAACGCTATACGATGTGCTCGGGGTAGCGTACGCCGCGACACCTGAGCAGATTCGGCTGGCATTTCTGAAGCTTGCACACCAATGTCACCCCGATCTGAATGCGGGCTCGAGCCGCAATAATGACGAGCGGTTCAAACAGCTACGGCTCGCCTACGAAACACTGAGCAATCCGGGGCGTCGGGAGGTTTATAATCGCACGAACGGAATCGTCGACGGAACCATCGCACGCACGGAGCGTCCGCTTCAGGCCAGATTTCGTAATCATTCGATCGCAGCTTTTGAAATGCGGCTGCTCAAAGACCGGAAACGTGCTTGGGAAAAATGGTTTTTTGTCAGCAGCATCGTTGTCAGTGTGAGTTTTGTGTGGTGGGCCGCGCAACAGATTCCCAAGATTCATCAGCGTGTTGCTAATTCGGAGTCGGTCCAGATTCAACTCAGCCAGGCGCAGTCAATCGTCACTGTCGAAAAAGCTGCTTCTGACGAGTTGGAAGTACCCACGAACACGGTTCCTATTCCGGTGCCTTCTTTTCAAAGGCACTTTAAAAAAGTTAAAACGATCGACGACCAGAGCGTAACTCAGGCTCGGCGCAGTAACGAGTCGCGCCCAAAAACCGGTACGCAATCAAGTAGGGTGTGGCCACCGGCCGGAGTTACTGACCGCCGAAAACCAGAATCGGAAATTTGGGCGTTTCCGGAAACGCCGCCAGCGGACAAGATTCCTATCGCTCCGATTTTGGATTTGGGATCGCCTGCTGTTCCACGAGTGAGCGGTAATGATTTCAGTAACGCCCCGCTTTTGGTGCCTGAAACGATACGCCGCATTGATCAGGATAATGGTTTCTGGGACGGGACAGACAAGTTGTTACGACAACAGGTGCCGTTGCTCGTGCGGCCCAGAGTGACTTCTGCGCAAGCTGAAGACATCGCTTTTTTCAGTCATTCCTGGAAGCCGCCAATGCCGGGACCATCTTCTTATGGAAGCGTCCCGAGCGTAAACGTTCCCTATTTGGATCCGGGGCAGGGTCCTTATCGAGGTCCTGTTCAGAATCCGCAGATCCAATCGTTCTCACCGCCGGTCCCTTCTCAGCAGTATCTGCCCCAGACTCCTCAGCCGCTTGTGCCGCTGCCCGGCTACTCGTCAGTCCCACTGCTGCAACCGTAACGCCTACGGGTGGCTGGTGGTCGAGCGTAAGCAAGCCCCTCAGCGATTCACTGGGTATTTCCTTCGCGGTGTCATTCGCGCAGCAAGGTTCGAGCTGTCGTGTTGAGGCGAAAACGTTGCAGCGATTCTTGAATTCCTTTTCGACCGACATACTCCGCCGTTGTTCGCTCGCCAGTCCGGCGGTTCGGCAGTTCGCGAACGATCAACTTTATCCGGCCATCCTCGTTCCCTAGGTCGTAATCACGCACGATTTGAGCTGCTACAGCTATCTGAAACCGATCTTCCGGATAAATGGGGGCACGCGTTTCGTCTAGCGAGTATTGCTCTAAATACAGCCGTCGCCACGACTGAAACGGCTGCGGCGGACCAAGATGGCGGATAAGTACGCCCGGGAGTTTCACCGCCTCGTCGTTTTCAACGAGCAGCTCCACGATTTCGCGCCGGTCGGAATAAAGTGACCACGCTGGCCAATGGTCAAACGAGCCAGTAATTTCAAAAACCGGCAGCGCGCAACACAACGCGCAAATTGCAACCGCGATCCGGTCGAATATACCTCGCGTTTCCGGTTCGACTTCGTCGTCGCTTGGGAGCTTGAAACCAAACAGCAGAACGACTTCGACCGCAAACAGAACGTTCCACATGAGCACGCCAACGTGATGATTCAGTCCGAACGGACCTAAGATCGTAAACAGCGTCGCATGCAAAACGATCGCGAGGCCGACAGCCCACTGGCGCGAGTATGGCCAGCACAACCCTAAGCCGACGAGGAACTCGCCAAGTGGAAGAGCCCAAACCATCCAGCGTTTGTTTTCGACGGCCATCAAGTGTGGATTCATCCCGAGCAGGTCAAATGATGTATCGACTAGTCGCTCGCCTAGATGATGAAAAAACACATGGTCGACCTTGCTGATCGCGGAAAACAGATACACCGCAACACAAACCATCCGAAGCAAGCGAAATGACAGTCGATGGTCTTTTGACGATAGAACTACCAGTTGAACCGCTGTCAAATAAGCCCACGGCTGAAACCGATGCTGATTCAATAGGATCATCGCAACCAAGAATGCGACGGTCAGCATTCTCGGCGCTGTTCGTCTCTGCTTCCAAACTGTCCACAGCGAGGCAATGGCTAACGCAGCCAATAAGGATTGGTCCACCCAAATCGGAATGTGTACGAGGACCTCGACGAACGGCACGGCGGGAAACGACGTTCCACCGATCCACAGAGGCAGCGTCGCAACGACCAGAGCCCAGAACCCGGCGAGCACCACAGTTTGCAGGATCGAGAACTGACGTTCCATCGATAGCCTTCTGCCGAACTAGTACGAATTAGTGCAAGCGTAAAGCACCCCGTAGAGGATTCGAACCATCTGTTGCCGAGCGGAGAGCTCGGAGTCCTAGGCCACTAGACGAACGGGGCATTAAGCAACTTACGTCGAAGCCTAACAATGTGTGCCGTGCGCTTCGATGTGTCAACCGTCAATGAAACCCAGATCGTACAACTACAACGCGGCCTGCCAACCATCCTTCAGCTGTTGAAGTAGCGTTACTACGATCGCCGGATGCCCGTCGGCAATATTGGTAGTTTCGTGCGGGTCGACGTTGTGGTCAAACAGTTCGACGAACAACGGTACTGAAGCCGAATTTCTATGGTCTCGCCAAACGACTAATCGGTATTGATCGGTCCGCATCGTGTAACCCATTAAATGCTTTTCGAACAGCTCGCGGTCCCAGCGATCACCATGTTGGCTGATGATCCGTTGTTCCACTTCCTGAATCAATGGTCCAAACCAAGTTTCGCGCATCCCTTGTGATAAAGGATTTGCCGCCCACTCGCGCAGAGCCGGATTTGGATACTGGCTGAAAACCGCTTTCTTCCAGTCGCGGTGAGGCTCAGTCAGCAGAGGAACAAAGCTGTGACCTTCAACGTGCGCAGGAACCGGCACGCCGGCCAGCTCACAAAGCGTTGGATAGATGTCGACGAGCTCCACCAACGCTCGAGTTTTCTGGCCGCGCGTCTTCATGTTCGGCGTCCAGATAAACAGCGGAACACGAGTAGCGATTTCGTAGTTGGTAGCTTTTCCCCACACGCCCATATCGCCAAGGTGCCAGCCGTGGTCTCCCCAAACGATGATGATTGTGTCGTCGCGAACTCCGATATCTTGCAGAGCCTGAATAATCCGACCGATTTGTGCGTCGACGTAACTCACGCACGCAAGATACGCATGCTTGAGCGTCCGAGACAACTCGTCGCCAAGCGGTCCGTGCTTGGGAATTCCCGCGCGAGTTCTCAATTCGAATGAGGCGTGAAGCCCCATCGCCGCACCGTTTTTTGGAGCATTCTCATGTTCCGCCATCGGTATTTTTTGGGCATCGTACAGATCCCAGTATTTCGTTGGCGCGGTCCAGTTTAGATGCGGTTTCTTGAACCCAAGAGCTAAAAAGAACGGTTTGTCTTTATCCTGCGCCATCTGCTTCATCGTTTCAATGGCACGCAACGTTTCGTATCCGTCGCTGTATGCATGATCGGGCACTTCGGCTTTCTCGTACGCCGGCCCACTGGCTAGTCCTCGCCGAGCTGCCGCTCCGTATTTGGCGAGCATCTCTTCTAGATTTTCTTGTTTCAGCCGGTTGTTTTCCGGCAAGGCATATGGACCACGTGGAGGCGATACGCCCTTCACCCACTTCACCGGTTGCCGACTCCAGGAATGTTCTTCGTCGGTGTCGCCTTGATGAAAGATCTTTCCACAATAAGCCGTCGTGTACCCGTGCGAAATCAAGTGCTGAGGAAGCGTCAGGATATTTGGTTGGAGCTCTCGCAAGGCAACGTAGTTGTGATACAGACCGGTCGTGTCAGGTCGTGCTCCCGTCATTAAGCTTGCTCGAGATGGACGGCAAATCGCTTGTTGGCAATAGGCTCGTTCGAACAGAAGTCCATCGCTTGCTAACGCATCAAGATTTGGTGAGATCACATGCTCCGAACCGTAACAACCGAGTTCCGGTCGCAAGTCGTCGACTGCTATGAACAAAATGTTCGGCCTCTCAACGGCGAATACTTCCGCCGCAAGCACGATGCCCAACGTGAAAACGCCCATTCGAAACAACAACGCTTGCATGGCTCTAAATCCTAAAGACAACGCCCGGCAGAATCTCTGTCGGGCGTGTGAAATCGACAATTATCTACTTGCGAGCTCGACGGAAAGTAGCGATTGCGACAAGCATGGCAATGTAGATGCACCCACACGGTTCAGGTACCGCTTGAGCCGCTGTTCGCATTCCGACTTCGAAACCTGCATCGGAAAAAGCAATCACGAAATCTGTCGTCGTGAAGTCGCCGTCGCCATTCCAGTCTCCAGTTGCCCAAGTGGAATTTCCGTCGACCGCGTCTTCAAATTCGCCCGCCGTAAACACAGCTACGAAGTCACCAGAATTGAATTCGCCGTCTAGATTCGAATCGCCAAACCACGTGTTCTTCAACCCAATGACCCACTCGGACCGATCTTCGTGATCGACGGTACTATCACCATTCAGATCGAATGCCGGATCGTTTGCTCCTGTGCGGGCGGACGCGCTGAGCAAATCGATATCGGCTACGTCCAAGACTCCGCTGTTGTCGAAATCTCCGAGCAAACCTGCCGAGGCAATCGCGTCAAACGCAGCTTGAATTTCGTCCGCGTCCAACGCTCGCGAATAGACGTTCAGGATCGCGATCTGACCAGCAAACTGCGTCAATCCTTCTGGCGTCATGTCGTCCAATTCGGTTCGGCCGCCAAGGTTAAATGTCCCGCCCGGTTCATCGATTGGGTTACCTTGATTCGCATTCAAACCACTGCCCCAAGTGAACAGGCTCGCGCGATTGCCACCGCGACCAACAATTCCGTCGGCACTTGCCGAAGCCGAACCGCCCGCACTTCCGTTGACCGAAACGGTGATCGTCTCCTCAACTGCGTTTAACGACGCAACGATCTGTACGAAATCGGAAGTGTCGATGTCGGCGAGCGGAACCTCGATATCGAAACTGCGTTCGTTTCCAGTGCTGTTGAGCAACCGCACTGCGTCATCGCGAAGAATAACCGAAGTGCCGTTTTGCCCGCCTCCCGTTTCAAACACGACTTGATGTCCGTCCGTCTCTTCACCTGGTTTCACCCACAGTTCGTAACTCATGTTGCCCGCGGGAAACGGATTCGCGTCACCTCCCGATCCTTGATCAGGCTCGATCAGCCGATAGGCAGAAGTGATGGAAGTGTTGACACTCGTGACGTCAATCAGCTCCGCGCCTTGAAGCGACCAGTTATTGTTGGACGTGCTGTCCGCAAAACGAGCATCAGTGTTGCCATCGTCGCTTGCAACGTACGTATGAATTGGTGCGTTTGGATCTGGAGGCAGAATTGGGGCCGGTTCTGGCTCGGTCGTCAACTGAATTCCCGTAATCGCCGCTCGTCCCGCATCGGAATCGGCAGTGAGTCTGAACGAGGAGTCGGTTAGGTCTCGGAAGACAACGTAATTGCCGGTTCCTCCGTCCGTGGCTTCGAAAAACGTGCCATTGAAATTGGACGCAAACTCTTTGCCGACAATCGTCTGTCCTGCCGCTTTAAACGTCATCGTGCGTTCGTTGGGAGCGACTTGATCCGAATCAAAATAGACATACGCGTCGTACGATGGAGCGGTGAACGCTGCGGGAATGTCTTCGAACAGGATGTAGCCGTCGTCTGCTTCGTTGAGACCGAACCAGCCTTCCATCATCCGCTGACTTCCCACGCCATTGTTACTGTTGAAAAACGACGCGCCGACTTCCCACGAAATTACCGCATCACTGACGGCTCCGTCTGATTCGATGAGCTCAGTCGGATCCGGATTGATCAATCCCAGGCCACCGTTATTACGAAAGTTGTTCCAATTGATGGCAGGAACAAAACCAGCTTCCACATCGGGATCCAGCAGCGTTGCTCCGCCGTTATTGAAGTTTACACTGATAGTATCGGCGTTCAGAATTGCACTGAACGTCGTCGCCAACAGTGCAATGACCAAACCTGTTTTTCGTTTTCCAAGCTGCGTCATCGTAGTCTCCGGTTCGTTTGCAGATTCGTTGCGTAGTTTTCAATGGGACCAGATCATAACGTTCGAGCGATCGAATTGCACGATATCAAGTTCAAAACCGTCACGCGTTCACTGCGACGAATCCCAACCCTTCACAAAACCGCGTCCTTGAGCAGAACTTTCTCACCAAAATGTCACCTCGTCGGGACCCATTGGCAGCGGACGCGTCTAGGCGTCAAATTAACACCAGCAAAGTGGAGCCAACCATTGGAGTCCGCACATCGTTCCACACCCGAACGAGACATGCTGCAACTTGATCCATCGCAACTGATTGACGGTACTCATCAACATGAACGACGACGAAGCTGAAGCGGTCTGGCGTAACTACTACATCCGTATTCGCAACCGACGCCTCGACGAAGCCGAACAACTCATCGCGGCTTCGCGAAAGGACGGAATCACTGATCACAGTGAAATGCTTCTCGATTTTCGGCATTTTTCGTCTGCCGAAGCCGGCATTGAGCAGCTCAAACAACAGCTCGCAGAAAACTACGAAGTGTCAGTCTCCAAAGATGAATAGAAAGATTGCTGGTACCTTGATGGTACAACGCGACCGATCCAGATGACATTGGACCGCGACCAATTAATCGGATGGGTAGAATTCATGGCTGATGTCGCACAGTCACATGGGTGCGTGTTCTCGACTTGGATTCTCACGCAGGCAACTACCGGAATGCGATGGGCCAGCGAGTCCTTTGAAGCCACAAACGAGTAGGGTGCAACTGAACGATCGCTCATTCATAAACAAGCCAATGCCCCAAGATGTACTGACCTTGTTCGACCAACTCGATGACAACTTCCAGGAAGCTAGAGGACGTGAATACAACCTGTTTTCATGGTTCACCCTATTGGGGCGCTGCAAGCAATGCTCGCGATTGCTGGCCGTCACGGAATTCGAATGTGCATAAAGGCTAAGCCATCAAAAACCATGCAAGAGCGGGAGCCACCGATGCCGCGAGTCT
>JAGQPC010000514.1 GCA_020426925.1 Planctomycetales bacterium
ACGACGCGGACGGATTCCGCCTGAAGGCGGGACTACTAACAGAACTCGACCCTACTAGGCCGCGATCAACTTCGCCAGTTTCGGCTTCAGCAACACGACCGAAACGCAGCCGAGCAGCATCCAAGCCGCCGGCTCGGGAACCGCAGTGGCTGGATACAGATACTGCCGACCTGCGTACGCGTCGTTGCCAAGTATTCCTGACGCGCCTGGATCGCCGTTTGTTTCCATCAACAAAAATGGCGCACCGGTTGTCGGATTGTCGGCATCAAACAAACTCGACGGGACCGTGTATTTGCTTATCCCAGCGGTCGATTCTGGATGGCTGGTGTCAATGATCCCAGCAAAACTATTGAGCAGGCTGCTTGTCGTGCCATCGTAGTTGTCGTCGATGAACTCGCCGGCGGCTCCGGAATTCTCGATGTCGTCCAGCCCGATCGCGTGACCGATTTCGTGAGTCAAAACGTCTTCGAAAATGTCCAGAGTCCAGCTCGTACCGTCGTTGTTCATCGTGATATCAGCGCCGGCGATCACGTTTCGCCCACGCACATCTCCCGTTGTCATCGTGACAACGTCGCCGCCCCAAATCTGCCAGCCGACTGAAGTCACTCCGCCGAGCGTCCCCGTACCAATGACGGCTCCAGCGAATAGGTCTATCTCCGCTCCCAATGATGCCGTCGATGCAACGGCTGTATTCGATGTGTCGTCGACAAACGCGAGATCGGTACCCAGTCCACTGACAGGATCGACGGCAGTCCACGCAGCAAAGGCGTTCGCGACCGCCTGCTGGAAAGCGACAACCGACGGGACCGACGACCAGCTAAAAAGGTCTCGATAACTTTCGTAGCCGCCGCCTTCGATCGAATAACGAAGTCCGCCGGCCAGCGATCGCTCATTGCCGCCAACCGTCCGGGACGCGGCGTCCCATCGCAGTGCGATTCCGTTTACGTCTTCGTTCATGACCCCAAATCCGTACACGTGCTTACAGGGAAACACAGCGAGTAGACACGTAGCGACCAAGCACGATAGGATCGTTCGTTTCATGAGCATTGTTTCGCAAGAGGTCAGTGGAAAGCCTGGAGCCCAGCTTGGGGCCACGCTGAAGATTACGATCTCGGGTTGCTTGAACGAGTGTTTTGATTAGGATCGAGCCGAAATCGATTGAATCCCACGTAGAATCACCCAACAAATGATGCAGAATCACGACACGAATATCGAAGCTGTTGCGTTTGATCTCGATGGTTTAATGTTCAACACCGAAGATCTATGGGACGTCGTAACCGCAACATTGCTGATGCGCCGCAATCGCAAGCCGTGCGAAAACTTTACACGCCACGTCACAGGGCGACCTGCTCGAATCGCATTGCCGATGTTGCTCGAATGGTTTGAACTTGACGACACCGTTGAGCAAATCCAAACCGAGATC
>JAGQPC010000515.1 GCA_020426925.1 Planctomycetales bacterium
CGCGATGCGCACCCGATGGCGATTCTGTCGTCGGTCGTTAGCGCACTTTCGACTTTCTACCAAGATTCGTTAGATCCCAAGGATCCTGAGCAGGTCGAAATATCCATTCATCGCTTGCTTGCGAAACTTCCTACGATTGCGGCCTACAGCTACAAGAAGTCGAGCGGACAACCGTTCACATACCCAGACAACGATTTGACCTACTGCGAGAACTTCTTGAAGATGATGTTCGCTGTACCAAGCGAACCGTACAAGGTTGATCAAGATTTCGTGTCGGCCTTGAACATGCTCTTGATCGTACACGCAGACCACGAACAAAACTGCAGCACGTCAACAGTACGGATGGTTGGATCATCTGACGCAAACCTATTCGCGTCGATCTCTGCCGGTATTAGCGCTTTGTGGGGTCCGCTTCACGGCGGGGCGAATGAGGCCGTTGTGAACATGTTGACGAAAATCGTCGATTCGGGTGGCGATGTGAACAAGTTCGTCGAAATGGCAAAGGACAAAAACAACAAGACTCGACTGATGGGATTTGGACACCGAGTTTACAAAAACTTTGATCCGCGGGCTCGAATTATTAAAGACGCGTGTGACAAGCTCTTGTCGAAGCTGGAAATCAACGATCCTTTATTTGAAGTCGCACAGCAACTTGAAGAAGTAGCGTTGAACGATCCATACTTCATCGAGCGCAAACTTTATCCAAACGTCGATTTTTACTCAGGCGTCATCTATCGCGCCATCGGCATTCCCGTTCAGATGTTTACGGTGCTGTTCGCAATTGGGCGACTGCCAGGATGGATCGCCCATTGGCGAGAAATGCACCATTCTAAAACGAAGCGGATCTGTCGACCGCGGCAGATTTACACCGGTCCGAACAAGCGCGACGTCATACCGATCAACGAGCGCTAATCACGGATGCACGAACAGTCACTTTAATCGTCAAGAATTACCCCCTGGCGATTCTGCTTCGTCCAAACAGTCGATGCTACCGATATAGAAAGTAGCGCGCGTTGCGCTGCATTTCGTAGTTGTTTCTGTTTGGAGAAGACTGCAATGTTGAGGACCCGATATGACGTTATCGTTACTATCGTTGCAGTTTTAGTCGGTGTCACGTTCACGACGCACGTTTCGGCAGATCGCCTTGGAGCGTCGTCCAGCCGCGTCATCAAACCACGTCGATTGCAAGCGCGCACTACGGACCCAGTAGTTACCGCATTGCGAATTCATCCCAATGGCAAATGGATGGTAACTGCGGGTGACGACCATGTTGTTCGGATTTGGGATATTAATCGCGGCACTGAACTTCGCCGTCTAAGTGGGCATACCGATTGGGTTGATGCCGCTACGTTTTCGCCAGACGGGAACCTGCTTGCGACGGCAGGCAAGGACCACCGACTGCTATTGTGGGATCTGACAACTGGTAAGCGAACCGCGATGGTGCCTCCAGGTGACACGGCAATCTCAGCCATCGCGTTTAGTCGGTCTGGTAGCAAGTTGGCGATTGTCGGATTTGACCGCTCGATTCAGATCTACGATGTCGAGCACCAAACGCTGATGCGTGCGCTGCCGGCTCCGTGTCGAGACATGCGCTGCATTGAGTTTTCGCCGGATGATCGCCTGATCGCTGGTGGCGGCCGAAACGGGAAGCTTGCTGTTTATGACGTCCCGTCTGGAAAACAATTGGCGCTGCTGGACGCTCACCGACAACGTATCCGAGCGATATGTTTCGACACAGATAACGAACAAGTCGTAACCGCTGGTGAAGATCGCTACCTGCGGGCATGGGATACGAAAACATTTGAACTTAACGCTGAGCTAAACTCAGACAAATCGAAGCCAATGTCGATGGTGTCAGTTGGCCCCGGGATCATTGCAACCGGTGGTAGTGACAACAACATTTCGATTTGGAACCTGACAACGATGAAACGACAGAGAGTTCTTCGCGGACACACAGGAAGTGTTGTCGCGTTGGATACAAAAGACGGGTTGCTGGTATCTGGAAGCTTCGATGCCACGGTTCGAGTATGGTCAGTCGACGATGATGACGTCGTCGCTCGGACCATCCGATCGACTAGATAACAGCGTCCGCACTCAGCATATGCCGAGCAACAGGGAGGTGATTCGGTGGAGCTAATCCGCAATTTGCTGTTCAGGCGAAGATCAGATTCGCCCGATCGCACTCTGACTTCGCGCGCGCTGGCCTCCGCTCCATCGACTAACGCGGTGCGTGGAGTGGAACCGATGGAGCCGCGTTTGCTGTTGGCCGCTGATCCGCTGTTCGTCGGCGGTGTATATATCGAAATGGACGACGGCGGTGATGCCCATGGCGACCGATTCGAGCTTACGTTTGTCGGCGGTGCAGACGGGACGCAGTTAACTCGTGTCGCGATCGATGGCAATCAGAATTCGCCAGACATAGATGTCGGCGACGTTTTCTTTGACACCGATTTATCTTCAGATTCGGCAACTGGCGTAGCGAGGTTTGGTGCCGATGCAGCGTTCCCGTTGCAAGTGATTTCTTACGAGGGGATCGATAGTTACACGCCAATCTACAACGATGGCGGTTTCGTGTTGGCGTTTGAATTCAGCGGATTCGACGCTGGCGACCGATTTGTCTTTTCCATCGACGTAGACGAAATCCAAGAATACGATCCAACAGAAACCGACTTCCAGCTATTGAACGAGGGTTTCGATCCAGTCACATCGGGCGTCGAGTTTCAAGGTTCAAAACTCACCGCAACGTTCGCAGCGGAACACTACGATCTCGCCGAAGGAACGTTTGAATACCGCAACGTCTACGACAGGTTGCTGCAAGGTACTGGCTTAGATCTTTCGCCCGACAATAAGGACGGGTTGGCCGACCGCAGTGCAGGAACGGCCGGGGAAATAATTCAAGTCGTTCAGACTGCGGAAATCAGCGGACACGTCTATCATGACGCGAACCAAAATGGACGGATGGATGACGACGAAGATCCAATACCAGGAGCTTCGTTGATCATCGAACCAATTAATACGATCGTTGATCAAGCACCCGTACCCGTCAAGACTAATGGCCAAGGGTTCTACCGCGCGATCGATTTGGCGCCGGGCCATTACCGCATCGTGGAGTCGCAACCGGCTGGATATCTCGATGGTTTGGACGCTGCGGGAACCGTCAATGGAATCCCATCTGGGCGAGCAATCAATCCCGGCGACGCGATAGACGAAGTCTTTTTGCCCGGCGACGGAATTGGGATCGACTATGACTTTGGCGAGATCAAACCGGCATCGCTAGAGGGCAACGTTCATCTCGCGACACCTACTGGCGATTGTTTTGGTGAGGGAATCAATCACCGTCCCGTTGCCGGCGCGATTATCCAACTTTTGGACGACAAAGGTAACTTCGTCGAAGACACAACCACGGACGACAATGGTCACTACCGGTTTGAAAATCTGATTCCCGGAAAATACTCGATCATTGAAATTACGCCGGACGGCCTGCTGGATGGCGGAGCACAAGTTGGAAATGTGCGAGGCGAACTGCGTGGTCGACTGGACAACGCGAACAGAATCAGCAACATCACAGTTGGCTCGGACGAAGATGGAGTAGCCTTCGATTTTTGCGACGTGGAGCCTGTAGACATCACTGGCGAAGTTCAACTTGGAACACCGACCGGCGACTGTTTTGTGGAAGACGAAGAAAACGATCGGCCGATCGCTGGCGTACTGATTCAACTGCTAGACGCCAATGATAAAGTAATTTCCGAAACGCTGACGAACCAACAAGGCGAATACGCGTTTCTGGATCTGCCACCAAGCACCTACACAGTTGTGGAACACACGCCTGAAAACCTGCTCGAAGGCGGCGCGCGAGTCAGCGATCTTGAAGTAGGCCCCGCGGGCATTGTTGAAGGCCCGAATCGAGTTTCCGAAATAACGCTCGGGCCAGGCCAAGCCGCTGACGTTGACTTTTGCGAATTGGAACCGGCGACACTCGGCGGCTTCGTCTATCACGACCGAGACAATGACGGCGTCTTCGACGGAGAAGAAACTCCAATTTCAGAAGTTAACGTTTCGCTCTACCTCGACGGAGCATTCATCGACACAGCCTTCACAGACGAGAACGGCGCCTATACATTTTCCGATTTGACTGCCGGAACGTACACGATCGTTGAAACGCAACCGCTTGGTTGGGTCGATGGAAAAGACTCGCCAGGATCACTCGGCGGAGTATCTGTTGAGCCGGATTCGATTCGCAGCGTTGAAGTGCTCTACGGTGATCACGGAGTTCAGTACAACTTTGGCGAGCTGATGCGGTCGACGCTCAGCGGCAACGTTCACCTCGGAAGCCCTGAAGGCGATTGCTTTACCGAAGGCGCTGTGTACGCGGCGATCGAAGGCGTGATTGTCGAACTTCTGGACTCGAGCGGTAATTTGGTCGACGTCACGACAACCAACGAAAACGGAGATTACGGGTTCGCCGATTTGATGCCCGGTGTGTACAGCGTCCGTGAGCTAACGCCGGCCGGTTTGCTCGACGGAGGCGCACAAGTCGGCACCGTTGATGGCACAACGTCCGGAACCGTTTTTGGCGCGAACGAGATTCGCACGATCGAGATAATTTCCGGCTCATCCGCGGCAGACTATGATTTTTGCGAATTTGAACCGGCCACGATTTCGGGATTCGTCTACCACGACACGGACAACGATGGAAATCGTCAAACGGCCGATGGAGCGGAACCCGCCATCGATGGCGTCACACTGACCATCTTTGACGAAAACGGAACCGCGATAGCTTCGACAGTCACCGATGAGAACGGGCATTACTCGTTCGAGGGACTTCGGAAAGGAAACTACCGCATCGTTGAACGTCAGCCGAGTGGCTGGTTGGACGGGAAAGATTCGGCTGGGGTTATCAACAACAGGCCGATCGGAATCGCCGAAAATCCTGGCGACTCAATTCGCGATATCGCCATTAACTTTGGCGAAACAGGAAATGAATACAATTTTGGCGAACTTCAACCCGCTGAAATCGCCGGATCAGTTCATGCAGATTATGGTATCGGCGATTGCTACTACGACGAGGAGTTCGATGAGCTGCTCGCAGACGTCACGATTCAACTTTTGGATGAGTCTGGAAACGTCGTTGCCGAAACGACTACGAACGCGATGGGTGAGTACGAGTTCACTGGGCTGACTCCTGGTTCATATTCTGTGCGAGAGCTTCAACCAGAAGGCTATTTTGATGGCGGATCGCGTAACGGCGACGTGCTGTCCGACACCGATTCTCCGAATGACATTGAGCTGTTTACGCTAACGTCAGGTCAGCGTTTGGATGATTTGGTGTTTTGTGAAGAGCCGCCCGTAGAGCTTTCCGGTTACGTTTTTCAGGATGGTCCCGCGATCAGTTTGGCGT
>JAGQPC010000516.1 GCA_020426925.1 Planctomycetales bacterium
CTCGACTCGGAGAGATCAAGCTACGAGGCTACACATTAAGGCAGCTCGAACGTCGCTCGTTCAAGAAGCTTCCTACCGGTCTTTACACGGTCGTCGTTCGGCGCCAATCGTTCGGCCGCTGCCAGCACTTCACGAGCCTCCGCAAACTTGCCTCGCCGTCCGTAGAACTCTAACAGCTGAAGATACCCCTTAAGATAGTTCGGCTGAACACTGACAGCATCTCGCATTGATCGTTCAGCGTTGGTGTCGTCCTTTAGCGTTAGATAGCACTTACTAAGATTCAGATGTGCTATGCCGTGGTCGGGCCGTAATTCGATCGCTCGATTGAACCACTTGATCGCAACCGCTGGCTGATTTCGGAGCTGCTCCAAAACGCCCATTCGAAAGTTCGCTTCGAATGAATCGCGATTCAACGCCAATGCCTTCTGAAGCGACGCTTCTGCGCGGCCAAGTTGTCGTTGATTGATCAGAGCACGTGCTAACAACACGTGAGCCCACTCCGAATCAGGATATTGCTGCACCGTATTCAGCAGGACCGATTCCGATTCCTGGACTCTTCCCAGAACAAACAATCGATCGGCACGCTTTAGATCGGATTTCAAACCGACTTGCAGCGAGGCAACGGCATCCATGATCGGCACACGAACAGATGCGACACTCATCTGCAACGCGTCGCTGCTCAATCGCTCAGCAACATCCAAATTATCGAGCCGCCGGTTTGCCTCCGCTCGCAGGAGCGCTGCAGCTCGATCTTGATTGTTCGTGAGCTTATTCAGAGTCGCGAGACATCGCTGCGGATCGTTCTGCGCTAACGCTATTTTTGCAGCGACGACCAGCACTGAGTGATCGACTTTGTTCTGAGCCACGAATGAATTTACGAGGTTTGCTGCATCATCAATGCGGTTCGCCTGCAAGTATGCGGTACCGAGCTCTCGGCAAAGAGCAGCGCGGTGAGATATCGCGAATTCCGATTGCGATTTCAGGACGACATCCGCAGCATACTGAAATCGCGCAAGTTGCCGCTCAGCATCGATCCCTTGCAAAGCTTTCGCCTCAAGGTACGGCCAGCGGCCATCTTCGGGAGACAGATGACTTGCGTACGCAAAACATCCGGCAGCCTGGACATTAAATTGGTGCGCCAGAAACGCCATACCCAGCTCGCCCCACGCAACGCCTGAAGAAGACGCCGAATTTGCCTTCGCTACCGCCTTGTTGATCACGCCGGCAACTTGGTGATCTGACGTTTCGAATGCAGTGCTGGGCGGTGACTGCGGAGCGATTGTCGAACTTGCGTTTCGCTGACCAGACCCGGCAACCGCAGATTGAGGATCTCCAACCCGCGAACAACCGACGAACACCATCGACGCGAACGCCGCCATCCAAAGCACCTTAGTTGGCGTCATCGGCGATGCCTCCCGTTCCACGCGTCAGCGTCAGGAATTGATTTGATTTTCCGCCCACAAACGACTCGATCGTCCCGTCCAGCCAAGTGACTTCGATCTTTTGAAACGAGTCACAGTCGCCCAAACCAAAATGAACTCGCAAATCGTTGCTCGAAAGGAAGCTGTAATTGGGCGACGCAAGCCGAACTTGCACACCGCCGTTCTTGTCGGTTAATCGCACGACCGCGCCCATCGCATCGCGATTCAGCTGTCCAGCCATAACTCGCACGCTCAACCAATTCGACTCCGACTCATTGCGCCCGAAAAGAATCTTTGCACGACCTTCGATCGTTGTGACAACCAGATCCAATCGTCCATCGTTATTCAAATCGCCGCAAGCGAGTCCACGCGACACTTTACAATCGCCGCTGATCGCGCCGCAGTCATTTGAAACGTCGACAAACTTGCCAGCATCGTTGACAAACAGCTGGTCTTGCTGCGCATAGTCATCCCAAAACAATACGGGCGACTCTGAGTCGTCGGCGTGCGAAGCCGCACGCAGCACGCGACCATTGACGAATGTCAAATCAAGATCTCCATCATTGTCGAAATCCCCAAACGCCGCGCCAAATCCAGTACCTCGCCACTGCGAATTGGTAATCCCGGAACTGGCCGTTTGATCGACGAAGATTTCCGAACCATGACTTGCCCATAGCGTATGCGTTTCGACGGCTCGATGAGTGACAAACAAATCCATTCGCTGGTCGCCATTAACATCACCGAACGCGACGCCCATGTCGGCTTCCGCTTCGCCGACTGAGTTGTACGCGACTCCGTAGCGAGTGGCTTTTTCCTGAAACGTTCCGTCGCCCTGATTGATCCACAGCGTGTTCGGATTGCCATCGTTGGCAACAAAAACATCGGGCCAATGGTCGCCGTTGAAATCGGCGCACAGGACTCCTAATCCCGATCCCGTTTTGGATCCGAATCCAGATGTCGCCGTCACGTCTTTGAAGCGAGGAGCACTTGCCCCCGCCTGGATTCCCTCATTGTGAAAGAGACGCGTGAACGACGCGTCGAACGACTGAGGTCCGCAAAAATCTTCGCGCCCACTCGCAGCCGAACAGATCCGCGACGGATCGTAATCCAAGTAGTTCGCCACGACCAAGTCGAGCCAACCATCTCGATCGTAATCAAAGAACGCGAGCGATGTTCCCCAATTCGAATTCGCAAGATTTGCAGCAGACGTCGACTCTACAAATTTGATTTCGCTGTCGACAGTAACGTTGATGAAAAGTCGAATCGCACCGAACTCGCTTACAGCCAAATCGAGCTTACCATCATTATTGACGTCGCCTGCAGCGGCACCCATTCCGAATCCAGCAACGTCTGCTCCAAAACCGGATGGGCACCGGACAAATGTGTTGTCGGGCCGCTGCTGAAACATGACGTTTCTTGCTTCTGAATCTGGGCCACCGTTTTGAATCAAATAGATGTCCAACAGATCGTCGTTGTTGAAATCACCGAGAGCGACTCCAGAACCGATGCTGCGAGGAACGAAATATGGTTTGCCGCCAGCGACGTGGACAAAATCGATGCCGACTCGATCGGTCACATCGTCGAAGTAGCGATCGCGTGCTTCAGTTTTTGTTTTTGACTCTGTGACCGCCGGAGTCGAAACGGGCAACTCCGCGTCGCGCCGACACGCGACACACATTAGAAGCAGGCTCGCACAAACTAGCAGCAAAGCGGACCGACACAAACGAGTTTCGGATTTGCGGTGAATCATAACTTGATGATAACTCAGAATCGAATCCAAGTTAGTGCCCAGTTAACGAAAACGCCGAGGCTAACCAGTAACCTCGGCATTGCGTGCTTGCACCGGCTTGTATACGTTGCGTCGCAGCGTACGTCAAAACCGGCATGCGTCAAACAGCCGCTTCTTGCCTGACTTCCCAGCCGGCGCGGTATTCTTTGCGAATCAGAGCATCGGCTTCTGGGCAATTTGTAGCTTTCAGGTTCTCTGCGTCCCAATCGAGTTTCTTGCCAAGACGATACGCAACGTTCCCAAGCAATACGGCTTCTGTCAGGGCTCCAGAATAGTCGAAGTTGCACAATGTAGGCGAGCCGGTTTTGCAAGCCTGAATCCATTCGTTGTGATGACCAATCGATTTTGGAATCGATTGCGGCGGAGGCTCGAAGCCCTTGAACTTCTCCGTTGGGAATAAACGATACGAGCCATAGTTGGCGTACATCTTTCCTTCGGTTCCGACGAACATCACTCCGTTGCCGGGTACGCGTTCGCCCGCGACTTGTTTTGGAATGAGGTTTCCGTCGTACCAGGTAAGCTTCACAGGCGGCAATCCTTCGCGTTCCGGAAATTCATATCGGACGATCAGTCCAAGCGGACAGGTTTCGGGATGCACTTCCGGTCCTTCTGCTTCGCACGTGGTTGGATGGCGGAGCTTCAACGCCCAAAACGGCAAGTCCATAAAGTGGCAAGCCATGTCACCAAGCGTTCCTTGCCCAAAGTCCCACCATCGACGCCAATTTGCCGGATGGTAGCGGCCTTCAAAAAATGGACGCACGGGGGCTGGGCCGAGCCACAAATCCCAATGCAGGTAAGCCGGCGGTTCTTGCCCGCCTGCAGGACGGTCGCCGCCTCCCCAGCCTTTGCCAACCCAAACGTGAACTTCTGAAATGTCGCCGAGAACTCCTGCTTGGACGATCTCGACGACGCGGCGATAGTTATCTTCGGCGTGGATTTGCGTTCCCATCTGAGTCGCGACGCCATGCTGCTTCGCTGCTTCTGCGACCAATCGAGCTTCCTCGACCGTGTGCGTCAGTGGCTTTTCGCAGTAGCAATGTTTTCCGGCTCTGATTGCTCGGATGCTAGCGGGAGCGTGGTGGTGGTCAGCCGTTCCGACCACGACAGCGTCGATCTTGTCGCCTTCAGCGTCGATCATTTCTCGATAATCGAAATACGATCGAGCGTTTGGGAATCGCTTTTTGGCTTGATCGAGATAGCGTTCGTCGATGTCGCAGATCGCCGCGATGTTTTCTGACACGACACCATTGATGTCATCGCCAGCCCGGTTGGCAGTCCCGACGCAAGCGATATTCAGTTTTTCGTTGACAGCCTTCGAATTGGCCGCAGAAGTACTAGTCCAGACACCTGCGGTCAGTAATGCCGCTCCGGCCGATGTGGATTTCACGAAGTCACGGCGCGTCGTTCCGTTTTTGGGTAATTGAGTCATGGCGTTCAGAGTTACTCCAGATTGGAATCAGGTGGGAAATTGCAGTCGTGTGCGACTCAATGATATCGAACCGCACACCCCGTCTCCAGCCGGATCTGTGGCCCGCCCGCGTCCAAATCCCCAAAGACGTTTACAATATGGAGCATTTGTTGGCGAATTTCGAACTGCTCTTGTTGTTTTTCGTAACTGACAGGAACCTATGCACGAACGACACGAAAACCTCGTGATCATACGGTAAACTCTTGCGTTGGCGGGAATTTTCCCCGCTGCGCGAAGCCTGCAACTCCACCGACAACTCGTTTGACATGACTATAGGAGCTCCACCATGTCCCATCTGAAAGATTTCTGTCGCCTAGTAGTTTTGCTAGGTGTGTTGGCCGGACTGATCTCGGTCGGCTCAAGTATCCAAGCCGCCGACCATGAGGTCACCACATCGGACGACTCTGCGGAAACACACGCTGAACAATTCGAGGTAGAAATCATTTCGCCTGTCGCAGCGGTTGCCGAAGCTGATAGCGATCAGCCCGTGGCGGAAGTCCAGCGAAAGGCAGAGATCGAAATCGCAACAAAAAAACTGGCCGAGCTCGAACGCAAGTTGGCCGCTCTTTCAGAAAAACTTGGGCAGGAGCATCCGAAAGTGCAATCGGTCCAAATCCAAATCAAAGCTATCGACGAAGCTAAAAAAGATCACGAGTCGAATGACCAAGTACGTCAATCCATTGCGGAGAAAATTCGCGACCGAATCAAAGCCGAACGCGTCCAGCTGGCTCAGCGCGGTGAGCGAAGTGCCGAAGGACGTGAAAACGCCGAGCCACGTCGTTCCGCCGAACAACAACGAGCCGAAGCAAGAGAACAACGCGAGCGACAACGGGCGGAGCAAGAGGAACGACGCGCTGGCATAGAGCGCGAGCGGCAAGAACAACGTCGAGTTGCACGTGAGCAAATAGAACGTGCGGCCAACGAACGTCGCGGTGATCGCGAGCGTCCGGAAGAGGCTCGTCGCGATCGCGGCCATAACGAGCGTCTCGAGCATGTTGAGCAAGCGATCCGCCATCTGCAAGAAGCCGGATTCCACGATCTTGCCGCTGGCGTGAAAGAACGAGTAGGCGAAATGCTCCGGAACGGCGAAGGACGCCGTGACGGCGAAGGACGACGTGACGGCGAACGAAGAGAAGACCGCGGCGGCAATGAATTCGACAACGTAGTGCGACACCTCCGCGAAGCCATTGAACACCTGGAAAAACGAGTGAACGAATCAGAGGGGGTTCGCCAATCGCTCCATGAAACGCACAAACATATTGAGCACATGCAGCGAGAACTTGACTTGCGATTCCGCGAACTAGAACTTCACGCGAGAGAGCAAGCCAGCGAGATCGAACGATTTGTCGAATCGCGCTCTGGCGAGCTCGAAAAAGCACTCGGTAACATCGAAGCAGAAGTCGGTGAGCGAATCGAACGGTTCCAGCGCGAAGTCGAAGAATTCCTTGAGCGACGCGAACGCGATGATGATGAACGACACGACGATGATCACGATGATGATGACCATGATGATCACGACCATGACCACGATGAGTAAGGCTCTGATGAGCTTGTCCTCTAACCATCATGATTTTCTTTCGGGTAGGCCGTAGTGGATCTTGCTAAAGATCCCGTCCGTCAGGATCAGGAAGTCCTTCCACTACCCGAATGGTCATCTGCCAACCTGACCGTCTCGTACTGCATCTTGCAAACACGGCGTGAACAACAACTTCAGCTGCTCACGCCGTTCTTCATTTCCACATCTTCTGCTGTCCGCTACTCTTCATGACCGAATTCATCTACTTCGATCTCGGCAAAGTCCTTCTGGACTTCGATCACGGAAAGGCCTGCAAACAAGTTGCGGATTTGGCGGGTATCACGGAAGCGGCAGTCCGGCAGCTGGTTTTCGAAGATGATGGCTTGTTATTGCAATTCGAAACAGGAATGATCGACGAACGGCAATTTCATGCTGCTTTCTGCCGAGCCACCGGAACTGACACAGACTTGTCAATGTTCCTCAATGCCTACAGCGACATTTTCGAAGTGATTCCGGCGATGGCGGAACTTGTCCGGACCCTGCATTCGGCAAGTGTTCCGCTGGGCATTTTGTCGAACACCAGTGCGGCTCATTGGAATCTAGTTTGCGACGGGCGTTTCCCGTTCCTTCCTGGATTGTTTCGTGAGCACGTGCTTAGCTACGAAGCTCAAGCCATGAAACCGGACGTGTCCATTTATGAGTTGGCCGTGCGGCGGTCCGGTTGCTGTGCAGCGAGCATCTTTTTCTGCGACGACAAAGAGGAGAATATCAGTGGAGCGATCGCAGCAGGGCTCGACGCCGTCTTGTTCGAATCTTACGACCAAATTCGGGATGAGCTGCAGTGGCGATTGGAGCGAGTTAGCGAACTTCGTGGACCATGATCAGGTTATGAGCACCGGCGAGCAGCCCGGTTCCGGTTACGACGACGACCTTGTCGCCGGGGACGAGGTATCCGTGATGACGGCCCCAGGCATCGATAAAACCGGTCAGGTCCTCGTTCGCTTGACTTGGCGCTCCGGCAACGGGACCGATTCCCCAATACAGAGTCATGCGGCGTAACGTTTCTTCGCTGTCACTGACGGCAATAGTCGGAATGAAGTCGCGATGCTTAGATTTCGCAAGCGCTGTGGCGCCACTGCGAGTGGCGACCATGACGACCTTGGCATCGACATTCTTGGCAAGTTGGCCTGCGTGGTAGACAACGGCCGAGGACGTTGGATGAACGCCTTCGTACTCGAAATCCAGGTCTTCCAGTTTCCAATTTCGCTCCGCAAGTTTTTCGCTCGACAACATGATTCGGTTCATCATCTCGACCGACTCGCGCGGAAACTTGCCGATCGCTGTTTCTCCGGACAGCATACATGCGTCGGCTCCATCGATGATCGCGTTGGCAACGTCTGTCACCTCAGCTCGCGTTGGTCGGCTGGATCGTTCCATGCTGTCCAACATCTGCGTCGCCACGATCACAGGTCGTTTGTATTTGATGCACGTATCGATAATTCGCTTTTGCTGGACGGGCATTTCGGCGACGTCGATTTCAACGCCGAGATCGCCTCGGGCAACCATGATCCCGTCCGATGCTTGGACAATTTCGTCCAGGTTGTCGAGCGCCTCTGGCTTTTCGATTTTGGAAATTACCATCGCTCGTGAATTGGCTTCGGCCACCAAAGCCTTCAATTGTCTGACCTCAACCGGACTTCGGACGAAGCTGAGACTAATGAAGTCAATTCCACTTCGCGCTGCCCATTCCGCGTTTTCGCGATCAACGTCGCTCATCGCTTCCACGCTGAGCTTAACGCCAGGTAAATTGATGCCTTGACGACTTCGCAATTCCCCCGGTCCGGTGACCTGACAGTAGACTTCATTTCGTTCCTTCCGGACGACGATCATTGCGACCGTGCCATCGGCAAGCAGCACTCGGTCGTCGACATCGAGTTCGTCGACGAGTGGTTCGTAGGTACTGGTTAAATCGTGCGGCTCGTGCGATTGCGTGCCTCGAACAAATCGGAATGTATCTCCTGCGCGGCATTCCAGTGGCTCTTCGGTCAACTGGCCAAGCCGAATCTTGGGACCGGCCAAGTCGACCAGAATTCCAATCGGTCGCTGGGCATCTTTGCTAATCTCTCGAATGTCGGAAATCGTGGAGTTATGTTCTTGAGGAGTGCCGTGCGCCATATTGATCCGGAAGACATCGACGCCCGAACCGACCAAGCGGGCGAGCATGTCGGGGGCTCGGCACGCTGGACCGATTGTGGCCACAATCTTCGTGCGAGCGCGATGTTGAAGCGGTTCGTAAGCGGCGGGATTCATTCTTCGATCATCCGTTTTTGACGCGAGTAAGTGTTCCGGGCGGACCCGGTGGATCGTTGCGAATTGTTAATTGAGCGAGCACAATAGGCGAACGAACTGTTGGCCACAATGCTGATGGCTTAACTGCTGACGCCTTCACTATCACTCACAAAGGGATTGCAGTGGAACGTTCCGATCAATCGATCCAAGCGACTGACGAACCAGTAACACCGAACTCGGACGCGAAGCGATCTCGATACGGCTTGGCAATTATAGCTTTCCTGTTGGCGGTTCTGATCGGACTTGCGTGGGTCATTCCCAGGTGGCAGACCGAGCGGATGGCAAACGTCACGGTTGAGTCACTCGAGCGAGCAACGGACACATGGAATTCCATTCGTAACGAGATCGACGGTTATACGGCTACGATTGTCGTCGAAGGGCCGATGCCAGGGGAATACCGAATTTCAGTTCGGAATGGCGATGTTGAATCGGTCCAGTTCAATGACTCGCCGTTGACTCTTGAGCGAACAAGTCGTGTTTGGACGGTCGATGGCATGTTGCAAATGGTCGACTTGGACTTGGAGAAGAAAACGCGTTTGGCCGATGCGGGGAACAACACGTTTGTCAACCGAGCCTACTTCGATCCCACGTACGGTTATCCGAAACGGTATTTGCGGTTCGACTATTCTTCGAAGTCGACGGTCACGTGGACTGTGACGGAATTTGTGACGAGCAGGTGATTCGTTACCGTTCGAAAATCTCTGCCAGGTCGTCTGAGTATTGAGATCGTATCCCTTCGTCTTCAAGAATCTCTTCGGTAGCGTTCGCGATTTCTTCTCGGCGAAACGTCAGTATTTGCGTTGCGCAACCTTTCAGCTGAAGCTTTACGTATTCGCCCGAACCTTCCAGAATCAGTTTTGCGGCGTGAGCAAGATTGGTGACGTCAGTGTCATCGATTCGCTCGACAACGCCGAGTGCAATTCCTTCATAGCCTTCCGAAGTCGAGTGCGTAAAAAGACGCGGCCCAATCATGACAAGCTCCTCGCCAGGTTTTGGCCGCTCCACGCTTCGCGTGACTAACGGACTTTCCATGCCAGCAAGTGTCATCGTTGCCGCACGCAGACCTTTCAGGAATTCTTGCGAAGGCGTTGTGAATAAGATTTGGCCATGAATGAAATAAGAATGATAATTTCCGGCAAGCACGGGAATCAGCATTTCGCGATCCGCATGCACCC
>JAGQPC010000517.1 GCA_020426925.1 Planctomycetales bacterium
TTCGATGGCGCTCGATAGAACTTTGTTTCCAGCGGCGTCGCGACTGATGTCAAGCGAACGAAGGATTGGAACACCGTTGTGCAGAAGCGTGCCGAATACTCGACAGAATCTAGCGACCGCCAGACTTTGAAATACACCGCCCACTAGCGGCAACCGTAGTTTAATTCCATCAAACCTGCGTCTGCCAGCATCGGTGGCGATTTTCATTCGCAAGAACGCAACGAGAAAACCTAACGCGATGAGAATGAAGATTCCGAACTTTTGCAGGCCGTCGCTGAAATCGAGCAGCAACATAGTGACCATCGGCAGCTCGCCTTTTTCACGCATTTCGCCAAACACGTTGCCGAAGTTCGGCACGAAGAAAACGATCAAGCCCAGCACGACCAGCGTTCCGATCGTGGCGAGAAACATTGGATAGGCCAATGCCCCCATGGTCCGGCTTTTGAAGTCCTCTTGTTGTTCGGTGAATTGAGCCAAACGATCCAGCGAGTCTTCCATGAATCCGCCTTCTCCACCGGCACGGATCAGGCTGACCGAAAGTTCTCCGAACGATTTACTGTGATGATGCATGGCGTCGGCAAGTGTTGCACCGTCTTCAACTCGATGATGCACGTCGCCTAGGATCTCTGCAAACTTGGGATTTGACGTTTGCTTCTTCAAAACGTCCAGTGACCGAAGCAGTGGCACACCGCTGCGCAACAAGCCGGCCAATTGAGCGTAAAACGTCGCAAGCTGCTGGCCGTTGATGCGATTGCCGAGCCCACCAAACTTCTGCTTTGGCTTTTGCACCGTGACTTGCATCGGGAACAGAGCTTTACCAGAAAGCAGCGCGACAGCTTCTCGCTGCGTGTTGGCAGCAAGCACGCCGGTCACGCGTTTTCCCTGATCGTTTCGAGCTACGTAGGCAAAATCTGGCATGGTTCCGCTGTTAAAATTCGCCGGTGAGCAACGCTACACCAAACGATCCCCCTTCGTGACTCTTTCGACTTCCGAGACCGACGTGACTCCCGCGATTGCCTTGCTCCATCCGTCCTGACGGAGTGTCCGCATGCCGTTGCGAGCGCCAGCCTTTTTTATTTCCCAAGTGCTTTGTTGCTCTTGAGCCATCTCGCGAATCTCTTCCGTCGTAACCAACAATTCGTAAATACCAAGTCGCCCAGAATAGCCGACGTTGCGACAAGCGCGACAACCGACGCTCCGCATTAGCGTGCCGCCTTTTTCTTCCAGCTCGTCGAACGGAAAATCAGAAGGCAGATTTTCAGGAGCGACCGGCTCTTTGCATTCGGAGCACAACCGGCGGACAAGTCGTTGAGCCATCACTGCTTCAACCGTGCTTGCCACCAAGAACGGTTCAACACCCATGTCGATCATCCGAGTGTAAGAGCTTGCGGCGTCGTTCGTGTGCAGAGTGCTGAAAACCAAGTGACCGGTAAGCGAAGCTTGAATGGCGTTCTCAGCTGTTTCCAAGTCACGAATCTCACCAACCAGCACAACGTCTGGGTCGTGACGCAAAATGGATCGCAGCGATTTACTGAAGGTCAATCCGATTTGAGGATGAACCTGAATTTGATTGATGCCGCTCAGCTGGTATTCAACAGGATCCTCGGTCGTGATGATTTTCGTTTCCGGGCTGCGAATGTCTTGCAGAGAACTGTACAGCGTGGTCGTCTTACCGGAACCGGTCGGTCCGGTGACGAGAATGATTCCATGTGGAAGGCGAATGAGCTTGCTGAACGTTTGAAACACTTGCTCATCCATGCCAAGTTTGCGGATGTCAAATTCCATCGCACCCTTGTCGAGAATACGCATGACGATGCCTTCGCCATGGATCATCGGGATGACCGAGACGCGAACATCGATCTCACGACCGGAGACCTTCAATTTCATCCGACCGTCTTGGGGCAACCGCTTTTCCGCGATGTTCAGCCGCGACATGATCTTCAGGCGGCTGATGATGGCGGCTTGGAATCGGTTGATTTCCGGCGGAACTGGCTGCGGATGCAACAAGCCGTCAATTCGATATCGAATGACAATGCCGTGAGCCTGCGACTCAATGTGAACGTCGGATGCTCGAGACTCGATTGCCTCCAAAAGGATTTCGTTAACCAGCCGGATGACCGACGCTTCCTGAGCCATCTCGGAAAGCTCAGACCCATCCAGCTCGATGTCGTCGAGCAGCTCGACGTCGTCTTCGGACTGTTTGAGCAGGCCATCGATCGTTTCACCGCCGACACCCATGTGAGTTTTGATGAGCTTGGCAATATCTTGACGACTAGCGAGCACGGGCTCGACCGATAGTCCAGTCGCCGCTCCTACTTCGTCCAGCGGATACAGATTGAATGGATTGCTGGTGGCGACGACTAGACTGCCGTTGTCTCTGCGAATCGGAAACAGCGAGTCGCGATACATCAATCGCTGAGGGAACTTTTGCAGCAAAGAGAGATCAACGTCAATATTGTTCAGATCAACAAAATCGATCCCGATTTCTTCGCCAATCGCTCGCAGCGCGTCATCCTCGGAAACGAATCCCATGTCGATGGCGCAGTCGACCACGGACGCCCCGTTTGTGCGAGCATCACGAGTAGTCTGGAGCTGGTGTGCGTCCAGCAAGCCACGTCGTAATAGGATTTCGCCTGCTTCCATTTGATTGCTTGGGGTTAGCTAACTGATGTTGTGGGGATTGAGCGCCCAGGTGGGAAAAGTCACTCAGCTGGACTTCGTCGGGCTAGGTCATTCATTGTGTTTACGCACTACGGATTTCACAATGCGATCTTTGATCGAGCCGCTCAGGTAGTGAATAAAAATGGGCCTTCGAGTACATGGTACGCCTCCCGAAGACCCATACGTCTCAGTGTTCAAATAGTTCAACTTTGCGAACGTAATCGCTTGGTCAAACGCGAGGTTTGGCTACTCTGGTCGAGGACCAAAACCACGGTTGTTGTTGCCATTACCACCGTTATTGCCACCGCGGTTGCGGCCTCCTCGACCGCCAGGACCTCCGGGGCCACCAGGACCGCCAGGACCGAAGCGATTGGTGTCTTGGAATTTGAATTCGACCCCTATTAGCTCTTCCCATGTCTTTTGTTGTTCAGGAGTTAAAACACCAAGAATTTTTTGGCGTGCTTCTTTTTGCAATTCAGCTAGTTTCTCCTGCAATTCCTTTTGAGCTTCCTGAGCGACCCCCCGGATTTCTTCGAGTTGTTCATCGGTCAGACCAAGCTTTTCACGAACAGTGTCAGATTCCAAGACACGTTCAGCTCCACCACGACGCATGCGAGATTGCACAACAAGCTGCTGCAATCGTTCGATTTGATGCGGCAGCAGAATTTCGCGAGTTTGCGATTCCAACTCTTTACGCTTTTCGTCCATTTTTTCGCGGATACTGCCGAAGTCGCCCGATTCACGCGCTTCTTCGAAAACAGACCGCATTTCGTTTCGAAAATCATCGCTGAGCTGCTTCAGATCCTCGACTTGGTCATCAACTAACTCGATTTCGCTGCGAATATCGTCTTGCATCAACAGGTCCAACTCGCTTCCGCCACCGCGGCCGCCAAATGGTGGTCCGCCGCGACCACCGCGTCCTCCGCCTGGTTGTGCCAGCAGGTTGCTTGATAGCATTGCCGCCACTGCCAGTGAAAACAAAACAACAGTTAACTTCGAAGAACGTGTCATGTTTGGTGCTCCTGATCGAAACATTCTGCGCCGATTCGGGTTGAAAAGTAGTATGGGACTTGGCGTGAGTCTTGAAATTATGAACCCCTAACTCAATCACGAGTTTCGTTAGGTTTTGAGGTCTTCGACAGAAATTGCGAATTTGGGACATCTTCAACGGATAATCAAAGATGAAATTTGGTAGTCAGACAATTT
>JAGQPC010000518.1 GCA_020426925.1 Planctomycetales bacterium
AACCGAAGCTCTGGAGCACTCGAGAGGACGTGGCCGCATTCACCGCAGGACTATCAATTCATGCGATGCGACAGCTCTTGATGAAAGCGTCCTATACCCGCGAACAACTCACACCTGCCGATCTGATCGACAAGGTGCAGTTCTTCATACAAAGTCAATTGGGCGAGGACGTTGTCGAATTCAAAAAGCCATCGCACAGACTCAGTCAGGTAAAAGGAAATTCAAAGCTAAAGGCGTTCATCGAGAATGAACTGTTACCGCGATTCAAAGCGCCACCAGAAAAAGCTTTGGCTGGCGCGGCTGTCGCTGGCCCGATTGGCGGAGGCAAGACGTTTATCTTCGAAGCGGTCGCAAGTGAGATGGATGTGCCGGTGCTGGTTTTGAAAAGCATCCGCAGCCAATGGTACGGTCAAACAGACGTTATCTTCGAGCGACTCCGCCGAGTCCTGGAGGCGTTGGAAAAGGTTGTCATTTTTGTCGACGAAGCTGATACACAATTTGGTGGCGTTGGTGCCGAAGCTCACTCGACAGAACGACGGCTCACGGGCAAAATTCAAGCGATGATGTCGGACCCTCGGTTGCGAGGCCGAGTCATCTGGTTGCTGATGACGGCGCGGATTCATTTGCTGTCGCCTGACATTCGCAGGCCCGGTCGTGTCGGCGATTTGATCATTCCTGTGCTAGATCCGGACGATGACGATCGCAAAGAGTTTTTGGACTGGGTAGCTCGCGGCGTTTTGGAAAACCCGTCCGATGAAGACATCGCGAAACTCGACGAATTGACGGAAGGCTATTCAGCAGCAGCATTTGCGTCATTGAGATCGCAGCTAAAAGCGGCTGATGCGACCTCCATCGACCAAATTGTCGAGATTGTGAACGACCAAATTCTGCCTGCAATTGGCCAGACCCGCCGATATCAAACTCTTCAAGCAATGGTAAACTGTACGAGACGCTCGCTGCTACCGGACGCGGGCGTCACCGAAGCGGATCGAGAAGGTTGGCAATCCGAAATCCGTGCGTTGGAAGCAATCGGCATCCGATAGCCCGGCCATGCCCACAATGATCATGGCTACGTGATGAAGGAGAAAGTCATGCCAACAGTCCTATTAGTTGATGATTCTGCAACCGATCGCGCAATGATCGGAGGTATGCTCCGTAAAAGCGGTATGCAAGTTCGCCTTGCCGAAAACGGCAGTGGCGCTCTGAAGCAATTGTCAGGTTCACTGCCCGACGTCGTTCTTACCGATATGCAGATGCCCGAGATGAACGGGCTTGAGCTGGTTCAAGCGATTCGCATGCAGTATCCACTGGTCCCTGTGATTCTGATGACCGGGCACGGCAGTGAAGCGTTGGCTGCTCGCGCTCTTCAGGAAGGTGCCGCCAGCTACGTTCCCAAATCGCAGGCGAACGAAATCCTTATTGATTGCGTTAACCGCCTGGTGCAAATTGCAGCTGCTGACAGTGAATACGATCGGCTGATCGACCACGCGCAGGCGGTCGACTTTCAATTCACTTTGGATAACGACGTCACGCTTATTCCACCGCTGCTGACGCTCGTCAAACAGATGATCGGCGGTTTGAATGTCAGCGATCCAACCGGCCAGATCCAAGTTGGTGTTGCCTTAGAAGAAGCTCTCACGAACGCCATCAATCACGGTAACCTTGAACTCACGACCGAGCAGCTTGAAGAAGCAGGCGATGGCCAGGAAGAACTCGTTGCAGAAAGACGCGGCTCGGAGCCGTATTCAGGAAGACGCTGTTACGTTCGCTGTCACATCAATCGCGACGAAGCGAAAATTCAGATCCGAGACGAAGGTCCCGGTTTTGATGTGCAAAACTGTCTCGACATTTCGGTCAATGACGAATCGAGTCGTGGGTTGGTTTTGATGTGGGGCTTGATGGACAAAGTCTCCTTCAATACGGCTGGCAACGAAGTGACGCTGGTCAAGCGTCGCCAAGACCGCAGCAAGCTGCCAGCTGAATCTGAAGACGCCAAAGCGGGAGCAGACACAGCCGCTGTCGAGAAGCTGGGTGAGCTAATCTCTGTCGATGGCGGACCATCAATCCCGCTTACCAGTCGCCGCTTGAGCGTTGGCCGTGACCCGGCGTGTGACGTTTGCCTCCCGCACAGTGATGTTTCACACCAGCATTGCCTTTTGTACATGTACGGCGGTTGGTGGTACGTAAAGGATCTCAAGAGCGCTAACGGAATCCGCATCAATCGAATTTCGGTCGACCAACGAAGGATCTCGCCAGGTGCGATCCTCTCGATCGGAACGCACCGGTTCGAGGTGCAATACAATCCGTCCGATCTTGGGGCAGTCGGAATTACACCGCCCGTCGATCCGTTCTAGCTTCGCGTGACTTGCTGGCAAGTGTTCTGGCTCGCGCCGGTCGCGTGCCAGCGTATTGCTGCGTTTTTCTCTTCGCTGCAAGACTTGTCAAGTTTGCCGAAAACTGGAAACTAAAGCTTCGCGATAGGGTTTCTTGCGAGTTGCCACGGCAAGCCACCAATCCCTGATCGGTTTATCCACAGCCGGAGTAACATACCATGCGTTGGCGAGGTCGAAGACGAAGCGAAAACGTTGAGGACCGTCGAGGTGGTCCGCCGGCAGGAATGGTGGTTGGAGGAGGCGGATTGGGCGCGCTGCTGATCGTAGTTATCGCGATGTTCTTGGGGGCAGATCCTCAAGCACTGGTCGGCCTCGTAGGGCCACCCCAGCAACAGCAGCAGATGCAAGCGGGGCCAGGAATCGATGACGACGCACGAGAGTTCATCGAAGTCGTGCTGAGCGATACCGAAACCATTTGGAGTCGCCTTTTTCAACAACATGTGCAAGGAGGCGGATACAGCCCACCTCGATTGGTCATGTTCACCGGATCGGTTCAATCTGGTTGCGGAGTGGCCGCGGCTCAAATGGGACCGTTTTACTGCCCGGCTGATCAGCAGGTCTACATCGATCCAACGTTCTTTGACGAGTTAAAGAATCGGCACAACGCCCCGGGCGATTTCGCGAACGCGTACGTGATTGCCCACGAGGTGGCTCATCACGTGCAAAAATTGCTCGGGTTTTCGGACCAAGTCGCCCACGTTCGGCAACGGGGCGATGAGCTTGCGACAAACCGAGCGTCGGTGCGATTGGAACTGCAAGCAGACTACTTGGCCGGCGTTTGGGCTCATCATGCTCATCAAGAGTACAACATCTTGGAGGAAGGCGATATTGCGGAGGCAATGAACGCGGCGAATCAGATCGGTGATGACACGCTGCAGCGTCTTGCGCAAGGACACGTTGTTCCAGAACGCTTTACTCACGGCACGTCCGAGCAGCGAGTCCGTTGGTTCAAGGCAGGCCTGCTGTCAGGCGACATGGAAGCTTGCAAGCGGTTGTTTGAGCTAGACTACTCTCAGCTGTAATCGCCGTTGTCCTATCCGCGGTGAAGGATGACGTGTGCAGCGCGACGTCGACAGCAATTATGGCCGTTCGTCGTAGACTTGAATCTCGGTCCCGACCGGAAGTAATTCTGGATGCTGAAGCACTTTGCGGTTTAGCTCAAAAATCTCCATAAAACGCGATTCGTCGTCGAGGTATTTGCCCGCCAAGAGCCTTAGTTCGTCGCCATCGGCAATCCGATGCTTAATCAGACGCCCCTTTCGTTTTTGTCTCACTTCCTGTGCCTCTTTAATGGAAGGCAACATTCGACCAGACCTTGCGTTACGCGAAGCGCTTGCGGTCCGTGATTTGGTCTCGTCAATCTCAGGTAGCATCCGGGCACGACTGGCGGGGCGATTCTTCTGTTGCGGATCGGCCAGACCTCGGCTGCGTGCGAGATCGCTCGTCGCACCAGCCGATCGATTTAGCCGTTCTCGTTGTTCCGCGGATAACGTCTCTGCAACAGGCTCTGACGTTGTTACCGGTTTTATTGATGGTGACACCAATGACAACGCGTCAAGCTTAACGTTGCCATCGGGAACGCGACGCGGCAACGGGTCAGGCACGTGCGACGCTGACTCGGCTGGTTTCCGCGACGTCTTTTCAGCAGGCCACTGCCGAGCGAGAACAAAACCAGCAATCAGAATTAGAATGACGATGGTTCGGTGGATTACGGCGTTCATCTGGCGACACGAATATGAGAGGTTTCTACTCTAGCATCCGTGCCCGACACATGACGATGAATCCGTTCGTCATCCTTGAATATCGAAACGAGCTGAGCCGCATCGGCAGCTTTCCATTTCAAATTCAGGAAAATCCGATTTCGAAAGCTATAGAATTCAGTCGCGTTTAGCGCATGAAAAAAGGCCAACCGACTAGGCTGGCCTTGAGGATCTTTTGCAAGTTGAAAGTTATTGAGGCATTACCGCTCCGTCATTAATTGCCGCCAGTCGTCGGAGCACTTTGGGGTCAGTACTGCTCGGCAAGTATTCGGCGTGACCGTCAAGGTAGACAAAGCCGATTTGGTCACCTATGTGCGTTCCAAACTTGTAGATCGACGGATCGGTCGGATCGGTTGACAGCGGATTTGCACCCGGCTCAGTGCTGCCAGCATTCATATAACGAATAATCGTGTAAACGCTACTTCCAACAAGGCCCGCACTGTCTTGCATAATCTGCGGTGCTCTCGAACCCACAACGGTAGCCGTTGAAATCGGAACGTGGCGGTCGCCAATAGCCAACGTCATCGATTGCCCATCCCTCGCGTTCGCGCTTGACAGTCGAACATTCCAATCCATCGTGAACGGGCCCGATACCTTCGGATTGAATTGTAATTCTTTCGGTACGCCACTGGAGCCTTTTCCGGTGTATAGGTCAACGTCTGGCGACAAAACCATCGCCTGAAGCATCGCCGGGTCTTCGGTCCAGGTCGCCGTTGACCCAGTCCAGATGTAGCCGCCGTTGGCAGCATAGTCCAAACTTGTTCCGCCAGGACCTCCACCTTCCATTGGCACGTCGACTTCAGAATCACGGCGTCGAGGATTCGCGTAGGTATCAATCGGGACGGCAAACGCAAAGGGCTGCTGGTAAGTCACATTCAAGCGGTCGTGCTGTTTGTGCACGTTCGCGTTGTCGAGGTACGGCAGCAATTCAAATGCCCACGACGTGGAATAGAAGCGTTCTCGGTAATTCTTGCCGCGATCGTCGATCGTGTTTGGTTCATTGCTGTTAGGTCGGCTGACCTTGACTGCTGGTGGATAAGATTTCGTTTGCATTTCGTATGCGTTTAACGCTTGTCCGATCGAACGCAAATTGGTGATATTCTGAGTCATCCTGGCACGATCACGAACCACGCCCACTGCTGGCAGCAGGATTCCGACAAGGACGCCGATGATGGCGATAACGACCAAAAGTTCCACCAGAGTAAATGCCCATCGTCGCTGGCCCAGATTTCTTTTCATAGCGACTGTCATAAACGTTTCTCCACATTATTGAACGCGACGCATTGCCCAATCCGCCGCAGCCTCGATATGTTCCGCTTCGCCCGGTGCCCGAATGGGCCAAAAGCCGTTCCTACTAATAATGACAGAACAGCGTCTGCACGTCCACCAGAATTACCCGCCCCGTTGCACGCTAACCCGCCTGATTACAGGATGTTACGGCTAAATCACAGCCAAAACAGATGGCTCAGCGTGCTGAGAATTCCGCCGCACCAAGTGCGTGAATGGGTGGCTAGGGTCGAGCGTAAGTCCGCCTGACAGACGTCAACTCACGGCATTTTGCGTCCTAACGTACACAGATCGCAAATGATTGCACATGGCTCTGCAGGCGTTAAGCTGTTGTCGCTGTGGATGCACATATCCACTTCTTGTTGTTCCAGCGTTTGAGTTTCTGCACCTTCCGTTATGCGGACGCTCAAATTCCAATTCCACTACCTTGTTCTTGAGGAGCTTGTCGCATGAAAAGGTTCTTTTATGTTGGAATCACGTTGTCTGCGATCGTGTTTGGTTCACTTGCCGCAACGGCCCAAGTGCAAAAAGGGAAGACTCGTTTGCTATTGACCAAGCAGTTGATGGGAGGACTGGTCCAGCCAAACTGCAAGGCGATTGGAGACGGTTTGAAGGAAGAGCCAGCGGATGACAAAGCCTGGGCTGCGCTCGCAACCAAGGCGGCGTTACTGAACGAAGCCAGCTACATCTTGATGGCGGACGGACGCTGCCCCGATGGCGATTGGGCGGGAGCGACAACGAAGCTCCGTGAAGGAAGCGAAGCTGTCTACAAGAAGATTGAAGCGAAGGATCATGAAGGTGCGCAAGCTGCATTCAAGGCCATGACGGAGTCGTGTGCCGCATGTCACCAAGCGCACAAGAAAAAGTAAAACGGAGTGGGGTTACTTCAACAGAGTTCGCCCGGGCCGGAGCAGTTCTGGCCCGGGTATTCTACTGCCCGCATTCACACATTGCGTCCCAATCCGACTTGGTTCATCAACTTCGCCATGGCCTGCGTTGAGACAGCCCAGCAAACCACTGGTATTCCAACGCATCTTGGCTTGCGGGTAGTTCGTAGTGGATCTTGCTATGCTAAAG
>JAGQPC010000519.1 GCA_020426925.1 Planctomycetales bacterium
AAACGCCAGTTTTTTTTTTTTTTTTATTTGGACAGCCGCATTGTTCACTTCAGTCCAGTAGACGTTACCGCTTGTTGCATACACTTCAACAAGAATCATTGGCGGTTCTGACGTTGGATCAGTGCCAGGAATGTGCTCCAAACGAACGTCAATCGCGGCTGTCGAATTCGCATCGTCAAACATCAGATCAGACTCACGCTCGCCGATCAGCAAGTCAACGTTTATCCCTTCGTCCGAAATGGGATGAAACAAAACTTTGCCATAGTCGATTTTCAGATAAGGCACACCGTTCCGCTTTGGCGGCAAAACGTAAACTCGCGATGCGCCGACCAGCGTTATTTCTGAACCGTTGTTCATCACGAGTTTCGAGCGAAACGTCGGCAATGACTGCAATGCGTCGCCTGCAACAATCGACGATCGGTTCGTCGGTCGCTCCCACACTCGCGTATTCGGGTTCAGCCGCAAAACTACGCTGTCCGTAGCTTCAATGTGCCCAAGCTCCACAGGGCCTTCAGGCTCATCCGGCGGCGAATCCAAAACCGGATCAAAAGATTCGGCAGAGTCAGCGGCAGCATCACCAGAATCTGCTGGAATTCCATCGGCAGAAGCGACGGCGTCGGCTACGATATCTCCCGGTTCGTCAATGCCATCGAACTGACGGTCGTCTGGAAGATTTCCTGGGAACACAGGTATAGCGTTCGGGTCGCCCGCGTTTTCATTGAGTATTCGTTTCTCGATCGGGTTCGAAAGCGGACGAGGCTCTGGCGGCGCAATTGGGTTAGCCGGATTCGTCAGTGCAAGACCACTGTTTTCCTCAGCAACGTCAACAAACTGATCGTCAGCGGGCACATCGAGCGGTTCGGAGTCTACTTCAGTAACGATGTCGCCAGAATCAACAAGCTCATCCACGGCTGGCAATTCCGCAGCATTCTCGGGTGCAGGAATAAAGTCTCCCTGATCAAAGCCAGTATCACCTTCGATCGCGTCGACTTCGGTCGAAGCCATGTCGACGTTGCGATCTTCGATCATGTCGATGCCGTCCGAGTCGCCAGCAACTTCGTCACCCAACTGCACGTCGGGAACCTGCATTTCACCATCGCCGGTGGTCTCTGGAGACTTTTCTCCGAGTACAAGTTTCGCGATTGGATGCGTGTTATCGAGCGGCCCGAAACCTCGTAGCCCAGCGATCACCAACACAAACGCAGCCACGGCGACTAACGCCAACGGCAAAATACGCACCGACTTTTCGTTCGTGTAGCTGGACTTCTTTTCGGGATACTTCCAACGTTCATCCGGCTGCCCGCTTGGCTGCTGCGACGATGACGGCTCAGGAGCATCCACTCGCTGGGCAGGATCTTCGAGTTCCGTGCTCTTAACCGGCAACTTGGTCGATCCGAGCGAAGCATTTCGCGGCTCATCAAGCACACTGACGTCGCCTTCACTATCGGCAGATGCCAAACCGTAAACTCGACGCCTAATCGAAGGAGTGACCTCTGCAGGCTCGCCCAACACAAGCGTCAGCACTTGATGACACGATGCGACCTCGCCCAAGTTGACGTCCGAATCCAAACAAACTCGTTCGAATTCGGGCACACTTTCCGGCGGCAATGTGTTGTCGAGATACTCCGCAACCGTGTTCGGATCACCACCCATTCCGTGGCCATCGACCGCTGGCGAATCCAATCGAATCTGCCCCACCGTGTTGCGAATGCGATGGACCAATTCGCTAGCCAAAGGACTACTCTGGATCTTCGTTTGCAACTCTTGCGCATCGCGGCGGTCGAGCAAATCGTCCATGTACGCCAATAGTGTTCGCAGTGTCAAACGCATGCAAGTCTCCTTCATTCAAACACAAACTCGCCGCGGAACTATGACGAGGCCACTGCTGAAGTCCAGGCTTTAGCCGCCTCAAGCAGATTCCTCAGCACGAAGACGCCTAAAGGCTGTACTCCAACGGACATTCCCATCGGCGTCATAGCCCGTCTGCATTGGTTAGTGGTGACTTTGCGACAAGTCCGTACAACAATTTCAGATTTTGAACAAAACTTTGTGCTTCGTGGCTAGCGATGCACCGACTGCTAGGTTCAACTTTGCACACACGGCGTGCTGCGATCCGCTAAAATGCTCGCTTACAAATTCTCAAATTCACCGTTTATGAAGAGCTTTCGATGAATCGACCGAACCAAAGTGCCTTCACTTACGCGACCGCTCTGTGTGCAGCTGTATTAACTTTCTTGGTGCCCAACTGCAGCGTGGCTCAAGACGCGGATTTCAAACTGCATCCCGATTCGCAAGTGCAGCCAGGCGTTCCGCAAGGCGACATAAAAGGGCCGTTCTCGTGGAAAAGCAAGATCTTTCCAGGGACCGAACGTGACTATTGGATCTACGTTCCACAGCAATACGACGCAGCTAAGCCGGCGTGCTTGATGGTGATCCAAGACGGACTCGGTCGAGCCAAAGACTGGCGACTGACGACGGTGATGGACAACCTGATTCACAAGAAAGAGATGCCCGTCACCATCGGGATTTTCATCAATCCTGGCGTCGTTCCTGCCGCGAATGAAAACGCTGAAGCGAGATACAACCGCAGCTTTGAATACGATTCGCTGGGGCCTCAGTACGCACAATTCCTGGTCGACGAGATTCTTCCTGAAGTGGGAAAGAGCTACAACCTGAGCAATGATCCAAGCGACCGAGGAATCGGCGGTGCAAGCTCCGGAGCGATTTGCGCGTTCACCGCTGCGTGGGAACGCCCAGATCAATTCCGTCGAGTCTTAAGCACGATTGGAACTTACGTTTCGCTTCGCGGCGGAAATGAATATCCGTCGCTCATTCGCAAAATGGAAACCAAACCGATTCGAGTTTTTCTGGAGGACGGCAGCGCGGACCTAAACATTTACGGTGGCGATTGGTGGAACGCGAACCTCGGGATGCTCTCGGCGCTGACGTTCAGCGGGTACGACGTCAATCACGCCTGGGGAACCGGTGGCCATAGCGGCCAACATGGCCGAGAAATCATGGCTGACGCGATGCGTTGGCTGTGGCGAGACTATCCGCAGCCGATTGCAAAAGGGCACCCTCCGAAGCGTCGCACGCAGCTCCTAATTCCAGGTGAAGAATGGCAGCTCGTCAGCGAAGGCCACAAGTTTACCGAAGGACCAGCCGTTAACGCCAAGGGCGAGTTTTTCTTTACCGACTCGCCGAACAGCCGGATCCACAAAGTGGCTTTAGACGGCACCGTTTCCGTTTTTCACGAAGGCACCAAAGCGGGCGGCCTGATGTTTGGCCCCAACGGATATCTCTATTCGACGGCTGGCCCTGAAAAGAAAATCGTTCGCTACGACACAAACGGCACCGAGGAAGTGCTCTTCGAAAACGTGACATGTAACGACCTGGTTGTTTTGAAGAACGGAGGATATTACACCGACCCGCAAAACAAACGCGTCTGGCATGTTGACGATCAAGGGAACAGAACGGTCGCCGACGAAGGAATCGAATTCCCGAACGGAGTTATCGTTTCACCAGATCAGACCCGCCTGACAGTTGCCGACACGCGAGGCCGATTCCTCTATTCGTTTCGAATTCAAACAGACGGGACTCTAGCACACAAGCAGCGATTCGGATTCGTGCATGTTCCCTACGATGGTTCGGACAGCGGAGCGGACGGCATGACGATGGACGATCAAGGGCGACTCTATTTGGCGACTCGGCTCGGAGTCCAAGTGTTCGATCAATTGGGCAGGTGCCACTTCATCATCGAAAAGCCTCAAGACGGCTGGCTTGCCAATGTCGTGTTCGCCGGGCCGCAGCTAGATACGCTCTACGCAACATCTGGAGACAAAGTTTTCAAGCGGAAGCTAAACGCGAAAGGCGTCGTTCCATGGCAAGCCGCGGTTAAACCGCCAAAGCCAGGCTTGTAGAGCATGATCGCGAATCGAGAGCGAATCACGAAAATCAATCATGGCTGGGCTGAATGGATGGTTGCACCGAAGCCTTGAACCTCCGGTCCCTCCAGCCATTCAACGACGCGTGGTTCGTCTATTTCGCTTGATGGCGATTGAGTGAATTCAATTTTGGCGACGGCGGAATTGGATTCCTGCATTTCCTTCGACCACTCTTGCAGAGTCTCATGAATCGCCAGTCGCCTTCTCGTAACCGAACGCGAGGCGCTGGCCAAGCATTCGATTCCAGAAAATACGTTGTGATTCCCATTCCACCGCATCATGTATTTTAAAAGCTTTTTCACCCGTGCCTCATCTCGCCCGAAAGCGACAAAAGCACGAACGTTGACAACAGTCGTGCAGGCAAAGAGATTGCGTTCGGCATACACTTCGCAAAAGGACGCTTCGTCTGGAATCGAATCTTCTTGACTATCCGTTCCTTCATTCGAACGCGTCATCTGGATTGGTACGGTGCTTCGAAACGTGTTCTTGATTAGAGTAAACTTGAACCCACGTTCTTCTTGCTTTGTGTCCGCAAACACCATGCAGCCAATCGGTGACGCGACGAAGTTGTTAACGAGCGACAGATTCGATTCGGATTTCGGGGACCATAGAACAGCGCATCCAGTATTTTCGGTGAATCGACACGAGTCGATCTGGCAGCTGTCTCCGGCGAACCAAACGGGAAAACCACGGTCAGTCGCAGTAAAGTTGCAGTCACGCACGATCAGGTCTCCGGACGCAACTGAGATAAAACAGTCACTACCATCTTGAATCACAAGCCCGTGGCGGCCGCGTGCCCCTCCGTTCTTGTGCAGTGTCAAGTTTTCCAGAGTCAGTCCGACGTCCGATGTGATCACAGGTGAGATATGAGCCGCGTGTGTCAGGACAGGACGTTTACTGTCCGCACCGCGAATTGTGATTCTCTTGCCAACGATTTCGCACTTCGAAAGCTCGACTTCACCATCCACGTCAATTTCAATTTCGGCTCCGTCGGCAGCTTCGTTGATCGCGTCAGCCAGGCTCTCGAAGCGTTGCTCCGATCCGACGATTCTGATCGGCCCAGCAACAAGCTGCGCATCAACGCGAACGTCCTGAGGCGAGGTCCGATTTGGACCGAAACCAAGGCGAGACAGTCCAAACACAATCAGGCAAACTGCCAGCACACACGACGCAATGGTTAAGTAGGTCCGAGGCCGCAATCCGATCAATCCGCTCGCAGACTTGCCGAGTTTCCGAGAATCTTGACTTGGTGCACCGGTCTGTGGATGGCCAACGAGCAACGCATAGAATTCTTCCGCGGACTGAAAACGATTGGCTGGATCCTTCATCATCAATCGCTCTACAGCTTGGCTAAACCATTCTGGCACGTCAGGGTTCACACGTGTGAGGGGTTCCGGATTGGCTTCACAGACCTTCCGAATCACCGCATAAATTGATTCCGCTTCAAACGGAATCCTACCGGTCGCAGCGGTGTACAGAACAGCGCCCAACGAAAACAAGTCGCTGCGTGTGTCGAGCGGCTCTGCTTTTGCCTGTTCGGGCGACATGAAACACGGCGTCCCTGCGGCGCAACCGGTTTGAGTGAGCCGCACATCGCATACGGTCTGAGCCAATCCGAAATCGGTCAGCATCGCTTTGCCGCCATCTCGTTCGATGAGGATATTGGCGGGCTTGATGTCC
>JAGQPC010000520.1 GCA_020426925.1 Planctomycetales bacterium
ACGCCAGCTTCGCCGGCCAACAGGAAACCTACTTGAATGTGTGCGGTGAGGCACAGTTGCTCGATAGCTGTCGCCGTTGTTATGCATCGCTCTTCACGGACCGAGCAATCTCGTATCGCACCGACGAAGGCTACGATCATTCTCAGGTCGCCCTGTCGATTGGCGTTCAGGAAATGGTCCGCTCCGATGTCGGCACCTCTGGCGTGATGTTCTCGATTGATACTGAAAGTGGTTTCCGCGACGCCGTGCTAATCAATGCAGCTTATGGACTAGGTGAGAACGTCGTCCAGGGATCGGTCACACCGGACGAGTTCTATGTGTTCAAGCCGACGTTGAAGGAAGGCTTCCGCCCCATTCTTAAAAAGACGATCGGCTCGAAAGAAATGAAGCTGGTCTATGATGTTGGCGGCAGCAAAATGACAAAAAACATTCCGGTCGCGCCGGATGAGCGTTGCCGATTTTGCGTTAGCGACGACGACATCCTGAAGCTGGCAAAGTGGGCGTGCATCATCGAAGACCACTACAGCGAAAAGCGTGGCCAACATACACCGATGGATATGGAATGGGCCAAGGATGGAATTACCGGAGAGTTGTTCATCGTCCAGGCAAGACCGGAAACGGTCCAGTCCCAGAAATCCTGTGACACGCTGGAAAGCTACCAGCTGAAGGAAAAGAGTCATGTGCTCGTCCACGGTGGCGCGGTCGGCCAGCGGATCGGACAGGGCAAAGTGCGAGTGATTCGCGATGCCTCCCGATTGGCTGAATTCAACGCGGGCGAGGTGCTTGTGACGGACAAGACCGACCCCGACTGGGAACCGATCATGAAGAAGGCTGCCGCCATTGTCACCAATCGCGGCGGACGAACTTGCCACGCAGCGATCGTCAGCCGCGAGTTAGGACTGCCGGCAATCGTCGGCGCACCCGACGCAACTCAAGTCCTCAGGGATGGACAGGAAGTCACCGCCTGCTGCGCCGAAGGTGACGTGGGAAACGTCTACGAAGGTTTGCTGCCGTTCGAGGTTCATCGCACAAGTCTGCAGGAACTACAGCGGCCCAAAACCAAAGTGATGATGAATGTCGCTAACCCCGAGCAAGCTTTCTCCGAGTCGTTCATTCCCAACGATGGCGTTGGCCTGGCGCGAATGGAGTTCATCATCAATTCGTACATCAAGATCCATCCGATGGCATTGCTCCGGTTCGACCAGATCGACGACGCAACCGTGAGGCAACAGATTGCCGAAATCACGTACGGCTATGAAGACAAACCGCAATTCTTCGTCGATAAGTTGGCTCAGGGAGTCGCCATGATTGCCGCCGCGTTTTACCCCAAAGACGTGATCGTACGAATGAGCGACTTCAAGTCGAACGAATACGC
>JAGQPC010000521.1 GCA_020426925.1 Planctomycetales bacterium
CACGGCCATCGTCCGTTATGTCCCATTCACAGCCAGGTGAAACTGGACATCCTTAGGACCTATATCGAAGCTTATTTTTCGACGGTCGCTGCAAATCCAAAAATTCCGATCGTAAATATCCATTTGGTTGATGCGTTTGCTGGGGGTGGCTTGCTGAAGGATCCGATTTCGGGTGGGCCAATTGCCGGCTCACCGCTTGTGATGCTGAATACTGTCCACGGGGCGCAGCAAACGATTAATGCGAGTCGAACGACGACGAAACTAGATATTCGAGCTCGTTATCACTTTGCGGACCGAAGCACGTCGGCAGTGGATCAACTCAAACGCGGTATTCAGGCGTCGGAGTATTCTCCCAAATTGCTGTCAGGTGAAATCCAAATAGATCGCATGGCATTTGATGACTATCTACCTCACTTGCTCGGACGCATCCCGTCCCACCCAAAGACGAAAGCGTTGTTTTTCCTGGATCAATGTGGTTGGAATGTGGCGACTTTAGAGCATTGCAACACGATCCTTCGGCATCTTCCAAAAGCAGAAATCATCTGGAACATTAGCGTCGAATCGCTTGCAACCTTCGCAAACGACAATCCGGATTTTCGCACTGCAATAAATCGATTTGGGGTAGACCTTGGGGACGCGTTTACCAGTCAGGCTTCGTTCAGCCACTTCAGCGACTGGCGGAAAGCGCTCATCGCAATTTTTCTCGACAAAATACGAAGAGGTTGTATCGCGAACTACGTTAGCCCCTTCATGATCCAGCATGATGGTTGGGGATATTGGCTTCTTCATCTGAGCAACCACCCACAGGCCAACAATGTGATGAAATCGACCCACTGGCTGCATCAGAATCACTCACTTCACGAGGGATTCCCAGGGCTCAAGATGTTGGAGTTCAATCGCGATAATTTCAATCAAGCAACGATGTTCCGTTTCGATAAAGCCGCTGCTGAAGCCACGAACGAGTCGCTTTTCCTGGAGCTAGTGCCCGAAATAAGGCGTCTCGGGGGCGATATGACCCGAGACGATCTCGTGCGTGCGATCGCCAATGAGACTCCTGCCGACGTGTCACGAATCGACTTTGCTTTGGCAGAACTGAAGCGCGAGGGTGAAATCAACATTCGTGGCCCAAAGGGAGAAATGCGACGCGCCGGTCCGAAGCACGGGCAAGATCGAATCTCTCTTCCTACGCAAGCGAAGTTGTTTCTTCCGATGAACAACTGATAAACTCTCACCGTCGTGTCGTTAAGTTTTTCGGGCTAAGTAATAGGAGTCCTGCCGCCGTTTGTATTTAGTCTTTGGCGACAGTGGGAACATGAATTCTTGATGGAAGACTTGGGGGAGCGACTATGCTTCAACGAGCGTCCGTGAAGCATTTAGTCGATCCCTCAGTTCAAAAAGTGCTTCCGTGATTTCTTCGTCCGGAAGTTGACCCGCCAATCGGATGAGATCGGGCATCGTGGTGGGATGGCGGCGGATGATGGGTTCCAAGTCTTCCGGGATTCGGCCGGCCAGCCCGACCCAATAATCAGCGTCGTCTCCCAATAGCTTTGCGGCCCGCGCCGCCTTGCTGGCAGTCAGCGGAGCAAAGTTGCCTCTCTCGACCTGGCTGAGGTAAGTGGAACTGACGTCGAGCATCTCTGCAAATTGACGAAGTGAGAAACCTCGCTGCAGACGGGCGTCGCGGAGCATCTTACCAAAACCGTACTTCTTCATTTCCCAACCTTTCTCAGATATCGCAACGGCGGAACGCCAGCCGAAAATCTCACCGTCGGCTCATCGTTGCTCTAGAAATTAAGTAGCCGCCGTGACACGTTTGGTCACGAACAGCAAACATCGGGAAAATTTCGCGGCGGGGTCACCGCTGCTTCTGCCAATACTCGACCACTGAGGACTTCGGTGAACGGTGGCTCCAGAATTTGTTTTGCGCGGTAATCAGGCAACCCGCCGGTAGCTCAGTAGATGCCCGCCAAGTTCTGAATCGCAGACGACCTGTTCTTTGCGGAACTTCACCGGGAAGGATGCCGTTTCATCGCGGACCGGAGGCAAGTGGTCGCGTTCAGAATGGCCGCGCCGTTCGTTGTACCAATCTTGGGTTGTGCGAAGGATTTTGTCCAGATGTTGGTTCGATACGATACAAAAAGCGTTCAGCACTTCGTGTTTGATCGTTTGAATCGCACGTTCAACATGGGCCTGCAGGTTTGGTGATCGGATGGGAGTTAGCTTGACCTTGCCTCCTGTTGACCGCACGATCTCATCGAACGCATCGACGTACTTCCGATCGCGATCCCGCATCAAGATTCCGCATGTAAGCTTGTTGTCCTCGAGGTGCATCTGGAAATTGCGTCCTTGCTGAGTGGTCCAATCGCCCGACGGGTTTTCGGTGCAAGGAGAGATCCAGATCTGTCTCGTGCCAATGTGGATGAACACCATGAAGTAGACGTCGACCAGCCCCTTCATCGTCCATTTCTTCTTGCACGCAAAATCGCACTGCCAAAGTGTGTCCGCGTGTCGTTTGATGAACTTATGCCAAGTGTCAGGATGGTCGCCTGACGTCGGCGTGAGGCCCGCACCCACGATTACATTCTTCACCGTCTGGCGAGAAACGTGAACGCCCATGCGACGCAACTCCTGCAGGATCTTCGTGTAGCCGAACCCGGTCTCCTTGCGAATCCGAATGATCGTCGCGCTGACGTCCTCGTCGATCTTCGGCCGACCGGGTTCATTTTTTGCGGCTGCCTTTTTCGTCGGCTTCGACGTGTCATCTTCGATCTTCCGCACCCATCGCCGGAAGGTCGAGTACGAAACGATCGTCATCACATCCTTGATCTTCCCGCCGAGCTTTTTGCCGTGTTTGACCAGCGTGTTTCTCTCACGGTTGTCCAATGTGATGCGACTGGGTAACCTGGACCGAAGGATCTCATTTTCCGCTTTGAGGTAGCGAACTTGCTGGGCCAGTTCCTGCCGCGTCAGTGACGCCAGCAGTGTCAAAAGAGGGTGGACAATGTTGGCCATTGGAAGCTGAAGAGCCTTGCAAATCCTGGGACAATCGAAGTGGCAGAGTATTTGTACTCCGCTCAAGCGATAAGGCTAAATCAGGGCCGATTTCCAGCAACCGCCAATCAGAGATGATGGCTAAGTTGGCAGCAGACTCACCTCGTGAAATCCCGACAGATCGTTGCAAGCGTCAGGGTCAAAGACGGCTACCACGCTGATCCGCTCATGCAACGCTGTTAACTAGCATGCGTTCCATCTTGCCCATGAATGGAAAGACCTCTGGTTAACAAGCTGTGGTTAACCAAGACCAAAAGCCGCGTCGATCGCCCGAACATCAGAAGTGGCAATCTATTGGGACGCGAATTCATGAAACGCTGCAAAAACCAGCGTGAAATCCGAACGGAACCAGAGAGTTAGTGCGGGAGAGCGTTCTGTACGGGGAGCTCTCTTCTAAACCTAATCAAGACAATACGTTAGGTAACCTGCCGATGGTCGGCAGTGCGTCCCAACCCAAACGGCGAAAAGTGGTCATTGACCACTTTGCCAATGGAGAACGCACTGATGACCAATTCAAAGCCCCTCAGAGTTCCGAAATACTCTCACCACAAACCTAGCGACCGCGCCCGTGTCATTATCGACGGTCGCCATGTCTGGTTGGGCAAGTACGGCAGCGCAAGCAGCAAGAAGCGATACAGAGAACTAATCGCGAAATGGGCTGCAGGGACCGTGGAAGAGCCCAACGCGAAAGAACCCATAACGCTGGCCGAGCTGATGGCTCAGTATCTGACGTGGGCGAGTGGCTACTACGTGAAAAACGGGCAGCATACGCGCGAGTACGGTAACACGAAGGATGCCCTGAAGATCGTCCGGCAGCTGTTCGAACTGCTGCCGATTGGCGATTTCGGCCCGAAGGCTTTGGTGGAGGTGCGGACGGCCATGATCGCCAAGGGCTGGACTCGCAAGTACATCAACAAGCAAGTCGATCGTGTCAAGAGAATGGTTAAGTGGGGCGTCTCCCAAGAGCTCGTGAGCGCCGAGACGTATCAAGCATTGCGGACCTTGGCGGGCTTGAAGCGTGGCCGCACGACGGCCCCAGACAACGCTCCTGTACAGCCGGTGCGTGAAGCTCACATTGCGGCAGTCACCGATCGCGTTTCGGAAGCCGTGTCTACGATGATCCAGGTCCAGAGGCTTACCGGTTGTCGTCCGGGCGAAGTATGCATTATCCGGCCGTGTGACCTTGACCGAAGTGGCGACGTCTGGCGATACATGCCCGAGTCTCACAAGACCGAACATCATGATCGTCACCGAGTGATCTTCGTTGGGCCGAAGGCGCAGGCGTTGCTCATGCCGTGGCTGCTTCGGCCCGCGACTTCATACTGTTTCAGTCCGAAAGAGACGATGGAGCGGCGTCACCGCTCTCGAACACGCAAGACGCCGTTGAATCAGGGAAATCGAAAGGGATACTCATCACGGTCTAGGGATGCACGTAAAGCGCAGCGTGTCCCGAGCGATGTCTACACCACAAACAGCTATCGCCAGGCGATCCAGCGCGCTTGCGACGAGGCAAAGATTCCACGATGGACGCCGCATCAGCTACGTCACACCGCTGCGACAGAGATTCGTTCTGAGTTTGGCTTGGAAGCTGCGCAAACTGTGCTCGGACACGCAACCGCCGCCGTTACCGAGATCTATGCAGAACGTGATCAACGCCTCGCTGCTGATGTCGCACGGAAAACCGGTTGATCAACTGGAAGGCATGGGGGCAGGGCATCACGACCCGAAGAGTGACAGAGCACTGCCCGCAACGGAAGAAACACGCCTTGGAGCATTTGAGTCTCGTAATTCCATCAGTGCTCAACGCCTTGCGGCATCAACGGAAGAAACACTCCACTCGCTGCTTTTAATCAGCTGGCTTCCGTACAGTGCTCAACGCCTTGCGGCATCAACGGAAGAAACACTATTTGCGGTAGAAGTGTTGCGATGCGAGTTGCTAGTGCTCAACGCCTTGCGGCATCA
>JAGQPC010000522.1 GCA_020426925.1 Planctomycetales bacterium
GCATGTGCGGAGGCGAATTCCCAACGATCACCGAATTCGCCGCATTTGGAGTAGGAGCCGCCGAACGCCAACTGCCGCCCAGATCGTTGTCCAAATCGGCATTGATCAATTGGATCGAGTGTCCCGGATCGTCGCCAACCGTTGGCCACGGAAAGCCTAGTTTGTACGTCACTTCATCGATCAACGCGCCCGCACTGGTGCGCAGTTGAATTGTCTCGCCATCATTGTCGAGCCGCCCAAGCCAAGGCCCAACTGAATCGACTTCAAATTTCGTGCGTGCGGAAATCGGATCTTGCGAGATCACAACAAAACCGTTTGCACCGATTGTCGCACCGTCCGGAAAGGTAAAATCGATGCCGTCGCTGAACGACCAGCCAGAAATGTCGACGGGAAAACTGCCTCGATTGTGCAGCTCGATGAATTCGAGCGCCTCTGCACTTTCGTTGGGATCGTAGTGCACTTCGTTAATCACAACCTGCTGCAGCGATTCGATAGTGTTGATCACGATCGTCACTTCGGTCACGGCAGACGTATCGATCGAGTCCGTTGCTCGATAGGTAAACGAATCGGCTCCCGTGTATCCGGCGTTTGCCCGATAGGAAAACGAACCGTCCGCATTCAAAGAAAGCGTGCCATGCAGAGGACCGCCAACCAGCACAGCCGACAGAATAGCGCTGTCAACATCTGTATCGTTCGCTAACAGACCATTCATTGCCGAAACCTCAATCAACTGGTCAGACAGCGCAAAGAATGTATCGACAGCCGCTACCGGCGCGTCGTTGACCGGAGCGACATTCAAGAAAACCAATGTTGCAGCGGATTGATCGACTCCGTCTGAAATCTCGTACGAAAACAAATCGTCGCCGGAAAACTCTGCATTTGGCGAATAGACGAACGATCCGTTCGAGTTGAATTCGACGCTCCCGTTTGCGGGCGGCTGCAAAAGAGTGGCCTCAATCACATCCCCATCAGCGTCAACGTCATTTGCCAGGACTCCGTCTACGGCGGCGACCAGCAGAGGCGAATCTTCATTGAGGCCATACGTATCAGAAGACGCGGCGGGCGGAGTGTTGACAACAAGCGAAACCTCTGCCGACGACGAGAGGTTCGTGCCGTCGTTCACTCGATACGAAAACGACGTCGTACGCGCGAATCCTTGCGGATCGAAAACAAACGAACCGTCAGCGCTCAGCGACAGCGAGCCCTCCGTGACATCGGATTCCAACACGGCAGTCAGTTCGACGAGGTCGACGTTGATGTCGTTCGCTAAAACTCCTTCCGCCGCATTGACCGACAACGTTTCGGTGGGTTGCAGTTTGTATTGGTCTCCGATCGCGATTGCGGAATCGTAAGCAGGCAAAACGTTTATGGTAGCTGTTGCTACGTTCGATGGTTGGATGTCGGCCGCGGTGTAGGTGAAACGGTCCTCGCCAAAGAAGTCTTTTTGCGGGACGTAAATGAACGAGCCATCCGGACGCAAACTCAGCGTACCGTGCTGCACGTCGTCAACGATCGTCGCCGTCAGAGGATCTTGTTCGGCATCCGCGTCATTTGCCAAAACGCCTTGCGCAACGGGCACTGCGAAAAGCAGCGAGTCTTCAACCGTTTCATACACGTCATCGACCGCCGCCGGAGCTTCGTTATTGTAGAACGATTGAATCTGGTCATAGGTATCGGCGACTTCTTCGCTGCTGAGCGCGCCGTCATAAATATGGATCTCGGCAACGTCACCATTAAATGGATTGCCTCCGTTTTGCAGCATACCGAAACGAATGGCGAGCCTTTCGCTTCGAGCGGATTCGTCGGCCCCGGTAAGCACATTCGGCTGGTCGCCATCGACGTAGATCGCAAGGTCGCCGCCGCTACGCGTAAACGTCGCGACGTGAAGTTGCCCATCGTTCAGTCGATCGCGAGTGGAACGAACGGTCGTCGGAGCATTGCCGAATCCCGCTCCAATCCCAGCCACAATCTGTCCCGAGCTGTTTATTGCGACTCCCCAATCATTTGTGAGACCGAACGAATTCCCATCGACAAGCCCCGTGCCTTGAAACCAATCGCCGACGTCGCCGAGTAGCTCCGACGAGTCCGTAACGAACGCGACGACAATCGAAAAGTCGCTGGCACCCGCGAGCGGACTATCGTCTTTCGCAACGACCAACGAATCATCGCCATCGGCCGTTTCAAACCGTACGATCGATCGTCCGCCGATACCGCCACGAACCAGCGTCGGTTCGCCTTCACCGGCGGCAACGATGCCTCGAACCGAATCTTCCCAAACCGAAACGCTTTCGCCGTCGGCAGTCGTGGCATTTAGATTCTCCGCTTGCCAGTGGGCGACAAGATCGCCGGCTAGAAGCTGACGCGATTCCAGTTGCTCGACATTCAGTCGGTACGAGTCTCTTTGACGCGAACGCGATCGTGTTTTTTTTCGTGTCACTGATGATCTCAGCTGTAAAAGCAATTGTTTTTAGCAGAGCGGCTTCGACCACAAACACCCGCCAAAACAGATGCATGTGGCAACCTGAACTGTAGCGGATCTGGGGACCCATCACAATTTTTTTCCTGGGCATTCCAGTGCGACACTTTAGATCGGCGGAATTAACAAAAATCTGTTGCAACGCGATTCTCGAGTCACTAGCTTAATGCATCCAGTGCCGCACCGTCACGAACGCTTATCAGAGGAATCGATGATGAACTTGAAACATGCAATTGCAATCTCCGTGGTCGCCTGTTTGCTCCAGCAACCACTTCGTGCGGATCTGTTGGGATACTGGTCGGCCGATTCAACGAGCGGACAAGGCGACGTTCTGCCAAACGATCAAGGCAACAGCGACTTGGACGGTGAACTCGTCGAAACTTCCTACACGGCCGACGCGAAGGGACACACTGGGCAACCGGGTGATTACGCGATTGAATTCGAAGGCTTTGACGAGGATTATGTCGTCATGCCTCCAACTGAAGAAGAATTCGAAGAAATCACCATCACTGCATGGGTGAATGGACTATCAAACGGTGATTGGTCGGGCATCGTTGTTTCGCGAGACCCCGGCGGTCAGCCGCTCTATCTCGGATTCCGTGCAGATACGATGGACCTCGCCTATGTTTGGAATAATGACACGGCCGATTCCTGGGGATGGCCTAGTGAAGTAGCCGTTGAACCAGAAGAGTGGAACTTTGTCGCGCTGACAATCACCGAAGAAGCTGCGACTATCTATTCAGGCCCGAAGGGTGGTGAATTAGATTTCAACTCAAACGAAATGGAACACTTTCCGCAAGAGAATTTCCACGAGTGGCGACTCGGCGAAGACGATTGCTGCGGCAATGGCCGCAACTTTGCTGGGCTGATCGATGATGTTTCGATCTGGAACGAAGCACTCAGCGAAGACCAAATCCGAGAGCTCCATGCTGGCACGAAGACTCCACTGACGTTGGCCGGAATCGGCGGTGTCGTTGGCGATTTCGACGGCAGTGGACAACGGGACGTTGCGGATCTCGATTTGCTGGCAACTGGAATGATCAATGGCGATGCCAGTTTTGATTTAGACGGCGACGGAGACGCTGATTACGAAGACCGCCGAGTTTGGGTCGAGGATCTGACGAACACCTTCGTTGGCGATGCAAACTTCGACGGCCAATTCAACAGTTCTGATTTCGTCACAGTCTTTGGCGCGGCGAAATACGAAACTGGCCAACAGGCAACGTGGAGCGAAGGCGATTGGAATGGCGACAAAGAGTTCGACAGCTCCGACTTTGTCGTTGCCTTTTCGGGTGCAGGATATGAAAAAGGGCCACGCGATGGAGGGCTCCAAGTCGTGCCGGAACCGTCCGGAATTTACTTGACACTGATTAGCATCGTCGCAGGCGGCACTTTGCGTCGAAGAAGCTGATCGACGAAACGCCGTTCCGTCAAGCCTGAGCGTGAACGTGCTAATCATGTTTAGCACTCGAAGAATCTTTCACTGAAAAGTTTGATTGGCGAGTTTGTCCCGCTACAATGCGGGCCCGTACAGTTCACAAACGATGTACTTACAACGCGTATGAATTACGCACCGATGTCTCACGGTGATGAACATTGGACGTTTCGGTTTCGATAACTAGAACGGACAACATGATGAAAAAGTTATCTCTGATCTTTTTGCTACTTGGATTTGGTTCACTGCATGCCCAAACGATTGCCTATCAAGTGCCCGCAGGTAAAGAGGGTACGCAAAACTATGGTGGAGCACTCGGCATGGACTTCATCGTGAACTCTCCGATCCGCGTTACGGCGTTGGGAGTGTTTGACGATTCATCCGACGGTATCAATCTCGACATAAGCGCCGGAATCTGGTCGCGAGATGTCGCCGGAACTCCGGATGACTTTGCCGATGACACGGGCATCAATCTTTTGGCTTCCGCGGCTTTCAGCAACAACGAATCGGGAACGTTGATTGACGGTAGCCGATTTAAGGACATCGCGCCCTTCATATTGGAGCCCGGCGACTACACGATCTCTGCCTGGGGATACGGTGATGCAGAGCGCAACGGAAATGTAGGAACTGGTTCGGTCGCATCATCGACCGACGATGGTGGCGGGGCGATTACGTTTGTTGGTGGATCTCGATTTGGGCCGGCTGGCGACCCGAGCGGATTTCCGAGTTCGGTGGATGGTGGTCCAGAAAATCGATACGACGCTGGAACGTTCCAATTTGAACTTGTTCCGGAACCATCCATGACCGGAATCGCAGGTTTACTGCTCATGTACGTTGGTCTTCGTCGTCGAAAGCGATAAGATAACTACGCCAAGTTTGACAGCGGTTTAGCTCCATGGAACGATTTCCATGGAGTTTTTTTATGATACGGACGCGTGACAAATTCGATCGGTCCCTTCAGCGAATTCTCGCTTGCTGTTCGATTGTGTTGCTGTTGCTCATTGCAGGTTGCAACCGAAACAAGCAGCCCAACATGGCTGGTCAAGCCAAACCGGCAGCCAGCCTGAACACGGTTCAAGAAGTTGTTGCGACCGAAGAATTGATTATCGAACTCGGTCCGCGATTAAAGCGGCTTCCGACCATCGTTCGCGCAAAAACGGAATCTCCATCTACGAACGCGCGTGACGTTCTGGGGTTATTTGCTGATCGCGTGCGCGTGCGCGACCTGAATACTCCGATGACGTCAGATGCAACCGAACAGTGGCCAGATTTGGATGCTAACAGAACGACGTGGGCCATTGCGAAGGATGAGATTGAGGTCCCAAGCGACCAGCTGACGCTCTGGGCACCTGCGAAGATCACCGACGAACTCGACGGACACTTTTATTTCATCGATGGTTCATTCACCGATCAAAACCGAGAAACGTTGAAATCGACCATCGGCTTTGCTGGAACGGCGACTGCAGAAGATCGTCAGTTATCCGTTGAGGCCAAACAACTTGTCACATGGAAACGAACCGGTCAGGAATGGCGGATCGTCGAGTGGGATCAAACGACGTTTCAAACAACGGAAAGACATGAGCTGTTGTTTCAAAACGTCACGGACGAAGCGATACCGGACGCTGACGACCGCCGCCGAGCCGACATATCGAAGCATCACGAAATCCTCGTCGACAGCTACTTCGGCGGCAAACCTGCCCGGACGCCGAAAGGTTATTTCGATACCAGGTTCTTTCCCGATTCGGTGAACATTCACCCGAGCCTTTCGGTCGTCGATATCGATCAGGACGGGTGGGACGATTTGTACGTTTGCGTTCGGTGGGGAGCGAACATGCTGTTCCGTAACCGGCACGATGGCACGTTCGAAGAGGTCGCAGCAAAACACGGACTCGATATCAATGGTCGCTCGACGAGTGCGACGTTTGGGGACTTCGATAACGATGGTGATGCCGACTTGATGCTCGGCCGGAGCCTCGAAAGGAGCCAGTATTTCGTCAATGAAAACGGGATGTTTACAGAGGCGTCTTCCAAAATCACCGGAGGCCCATTGCCATTTTTAGTGACCTCTACTTGCGCCGTAGATTTCAACCTCGATGGACTGCTCGATGTGCATTTCTCAACTTACAGCCCGCTGGATATTACGTCGAGAATTCGAGGACGGGCAGATACAGCTCCCGATTGGGCCGCCAAATTCATTACACCTAACGAAGCCGCAGAAGTAAAGCGACGCTTCAAGGACTATCACGGATTCCTGGGACAAGTTGGACCACCGAATGTTCTGTTCGTCAATCGAGGCGGCGGTCGATTTGAGCGAGCGTCCGAGTCCTCCCAAATCAAAGGATTTCGCAATACGTTTCAGGCGACATGGAGCGACTTTGACAATGACGGCGATCCGGATTTGTATGTCGCAAACGACTTCGCGCCTGATCACTTTTATCGAAACGATATGCCGAACGGCTTTACCGATATCTCGTCGCAATCAGGAACGCAGCGAATGGGATTCGGCATGGGTGCTGCTTGGGGAGACTATGACAACGATGGGCTGATGGACCTCTACGTTTCCAACATGTACTCGAAAGCAGGTCGGCGAATCACCGCGAAAGTTCCGGGCCTCGATTCACGCATGGTTGCGGGATCGGAAGGCAACTATCTATTCCGCAACATCGACGGCGCAAAGTTCCAACGAATGTCTGGACTCAAGCCGCCAGCGTTGACTGTCGCCAACGCCGGATGGTCATGGGGAGGACAGTTCGCCGACTTTGACAATGACGGATTCTTGGACATTTATGTTTCCAGTGGCTTTTACACACCACCGGAAAATCTTAGCAACAATGTCGATTTGTGAAGTTGCCTTTGGCGCACGGTCGTGCGATCAGATGAAAACCTTCCCTCCGAATTTCGTGATGTAAGGCAATGGACACTTGATCCTTTCACGGGTCAGACAAAACCAGAGTACGAACGCTTCAACACGTATGGCACGGAATTTCATCGACACAGCTATAGCGGCAAAGAAAGAAACAAACTGTTTCTGAATCGCGAAGGCAAAGCTTTCGTTGACATATCGAACATTTCTGGCGCGGACGAAATCGCGGACAGTCGCGGTTGGATCAAGTGGGATTACGACCACGATGGCTGGCAAGATATCGCCCTCGTAAATGCGAACAGACCATTGCTAAGCCTTTTTCACAATCGATTAGCAACGGGACAAACAGGTTCAACGAACCGAATTATCGCAGTGCGCCTTGTTGGCGCGAACAACCAATCCAGTCCTTCGAATTCTGTGTCCAATCGTGACGGCTACGGCGCGATGGTCATTGCTATGACGGATGATCTGAAAATTCGCAGAGAGCACCGTTGCGGCGAAGGTTATGCCGTGCAAAACAGCTCGACAATGTTGATCGGAATCGGATCAGCCGACAGCGCCGAACTTTCCGTTATTTGGCCTTCGGGCGCAACAACAGGACCGATAACAATCAACGCGGGACAGTTGGCCGAATGCTTCGAGGATGCATCACAAACGCCGCGCGGCGGGTTCGTGTTGCGCGATTATCGCTAAGGAACAAATCGATACTTACCCCCGTTTTGTTCGGCGACGAGCCGCAGAATGTGTGCGCCAAAACGAAATTCGAAACCAATCGTATTGATGACGGCGTAATTAGTGTTAGCGTCCTTGGCGACTCCGACTGTGCTGTCGGGAACTTCACCGTCTGACAAGAAAAAAACGAGTTCCGGGTTTCGATCCAATGCGTCAATGATCGATCGCGCCGGCTCGGTGCCGCCATGTGGCCGGATTGACCGAATCAACCTTCTCGCTTTGGCGACGTTGGTTCGCGTCGCGCGGACCAATCTCGTGGCACCCGGATAGGACCGGACTGTCCGCCCGGAAAAGAACAAGACCGCAAACTTTTGTTCCGTCTGCAAATGGCTGAGTGAATATAACAGCTCTTCCGTGGCACGGGCAAACCTGGCGCCGCGCATGCTGCCCGACGCATCAACAATGTAGACAACGTTATTTGCGGAATACTCTTGCCCGTAATATTTCACGGACGGAGCACCGCCCGTCTCGACCGAGCCACTTGCTTTGGGGCCTCCGTGGGCAAGAAAAGACGCAAGATCGAACTTGGCGGGAGCGACCGTTTCGGCCAGCGACTGCTCAAAGAAATGATCGTCGAGTTCTGCCGATTCCAGCTCCATATCGATCGGCTCTTCGATCGTTTCGGAAAACTCGTCACGTTCGATCTCCAAAGACAACTTTGAAGGCATGTCTACGACGACTTCTGGTAATTCCTTGCCCTTGCTGATCGATAGCTCGATCGGCTGAACGTTGCGGACAGCGCCTGCGGTCAACAGAGACAACATAACCAGCATCAATCCATTCACAACGGCCGAAGTGAAAGGACCGACCAAGTTCTGACGCGTCAACCAAGTTGTCGGCGGATCATCGCGAACTTGCACTTCGTACTCCGACAAATCTCGCGGCGAATGAGATGCGTCTTGACTTGCCTCCGATTCAACGGGAGGTGCTATTAAATCTCGAACTCGCAGTCTGCATTCGTCAGAAATCTCGCGATGCAGACGCTCCTCATAGTCCGCCAAGATTTCGTGACACTCGGCCACTTCTGACAACAGATTGTCATCGGTGAGAGCAACCTGCTCAAACTGCTCGGTCGCAGACACATCGAGCACAGAATCCAGATAGTTCGCGGTAATGTTTGCGTCGAGCGACCATAACGCGTCACTGATTCCGCTGCTGCTTCGAAGCGATTCGCAACGATTTAACAGCTGCTGGGCAAAATCCAGCTCACGAATACGCTCCGCAAGCTGATTCTGCTGAGCTTCAGGCAAAACCTGATCTCGAAACGCAATCAGCGTGCGAAGGGTCAATCGCATCGAATGGGTCTCTGTCAACTCTTCTTAAGTTCTGTTCCGCGAACGCTTTCTGCATTAGACGCTGGGTTACGAACAAGTGTCAAGAAGATTCAGCATTAAGGCGAGCGTCAGTGAATTTTGCAACCGCAACACGGCCATCTTGCCCGTCTTCTGAGCAGCGGCTGCAAGTTAAATGCGAAAACCGGCCAACCAGGAGACTCCCGATTGACCGGTCTGAATGCTCATTGATTTGTCAAAATCGATGATGCGAGTTATGTGGCAACAGCTTCTGCCTGAGTCATTCGACTTTCTGCGAGCGTTGTGTCTAAATCCAGTTTCATCGAAACGCTCCAGCGGCCGTTCTGATCGCCACGCACATACCAATGCGGATGCAGAACTACCGATTGGTGAACCAGCTCGAACCCGCCTTCCGATTGACTCACTGTCTCGATTGGGAAAGTCCAAAAATGGGTTGGCTGATTTGGTGTCAGATTCACCTTCAATCCAAGCCAATCGTCGGCGAGTCCAAACTCGTCGGCGTTGTTGATCGCGAGCCAAGCGCCGAGGTGCCCGTGGTTGTGATCGCCTTGGAAAAAGTAACGGTCTTCAGCTCCGGCCGGCATTCCGGCAAAGTTGAATTCAACGCCGAAATGGAATTGCTGATCTTGCGGCACGTTTTCCAGCAAGTACGCAATCGTCAGCTCGGAGCTTTCTTTTTCGAGGGTTATGCCTTTTGTGATCTTGATCGAATGGCCACAAGCGACGCCGTCACGCGTCATCTTGATCTGAATGCGATTCGGATCTCGCCGAACGACTGCATCATAATTTCCGGTGACAAAGTCACCCAGCTCCGGCACATCGGATCGCACCAACGAATCGAGCGACACATCGTCCGGATAGAAATGATCGACCATGCTCTTGCGAGGATGCGAATCGTAGTGGACGCGTTCTTCTAAGCCTTCCTGCTTGAACACGACGCGGTCGTGAATGCTTGCACAATCGTTGTTGTCCTGATTCTGCCCGCCAAGCACTTTTCGGTGGTAGGCTTCTTCGCGTCGTTGCAGCGTCGCACCCAGGTTGTGGCAAATCGAACGGACGTCCAATTCGTACAAATGTCCACCCCTGGTTGGAGCGACAAATACACTGAGCTTGCTATTAGACAATAGAACTTCTGGTCGATCATCAAAGTTAAAATCAGCTGCGTTGGCTTCGATCCAGTTCTCTTCCGATCGAACCGCTTGATCGATCAGATTGTCTGCCGCAATCAAATGGTTGAAAACTGCGTTTCGCAGATGGGGAAGATATGTACCTCCAAAAGCACCGTGCCAGTAGCTGCAATTGCACTGACCTCGGTAGAGTTCTCGTTGCGCCGCATCAAGCAACTCCGGGTCGGCATCCGTTTGCATCGCGTCACGCAACCGGCGGCTGACAAGCAGCATACGCGAATACATCTCGTTCGTTTCCGGATACTTAATCTTAAAATTCCGCCAGTTGCCGCCTCGAACAAATGGCTGAATGCGGCTCCAACGCTCGTCGTGAGACAACTCGTGCGACAGATCTTCCAGCTCGTGCTGGGCCGCGACCGGCAACGCCCATTCGGTCATTTCGCGGTAGCTGCCTTCAGGAATGTAGACCTTACCGATGGCTGGCTGGCTATCGGCCGCTTCCGACAGCGTGTTCGTGTGGAGCCAACTTTGGTTTTCGACCAACGCATCAAAGAATCGCGTCAGCCAACCGTTTTCGTAGACGTGCTGTTTCGTATCGGGCCACGTTCCAAATTTCTCGCCATCATCGCCGAAAACCAGAATGGAATCGGGACGAACACTCGAAACGTGCCGAATGTATTCGATCGTTTCGTGTGGCTCGGCGAACGGGATCAAATACCGCAGTCGCTCGCTGCCTGGGAAAACGCGAACGACATCTCCGTCGTTTTCGGTCACGTAGTAGCCGTGCAAATCGTCCGAAGTTAATCCGGCATTCTTGAAATGGAAATCATCCAGAATCGTGTATTCGATATCAGACTTGGCAAGATCGCTGGTCAGCTCCGGTTCCCAAACGCGTTCTGGCACCCACATGCCACGGACATCTGCACCTAGCCGCGACTCAAGCCATTTCGTGTATCGCGTAATCTGACCGATGCGGTCTTGAGACGGGATCATCGTCAAGATCGGTTCGTAATACGCGCCGCCGATGATTTCGACTCGACCAACATTGACTAGTGCCGCAAGGCGATCGAGGTAGTCGCCATGATGCTCGTCGAGCCATTCCATCAACGGACCGCTCGTATGAAGTGAGATTTTCAGACTTTCGTATCGCTCGAATGTATCCAGAAAAGGCAGGTAGCTGTCTTGATACGCCTGCTCGAAAACATGGCCAAAATTTCCGACCGGTTGATGATTGTGGAGAGCAAGGCAGAGTTTTGTGCTATCGGACATGATTGATTCGGGAGGGGCTCGGAGGAAGGAAAGTTTGAGGTCGGGGAAGAGTCCAGCGGCGGCCAGCAACTGCCAATGTCCGCGAAATCCACCACAAGAACCTAATCGACACAGCTTGCCTGATCTATTCAGTTTTTCTGTTTTAGATTCCTACTTGGCAAGCAACTACAAGGCATTTGCCAGCTCTTCGGCGGCTTTCTCCGGCGCAACCGAATTTACAAAGATTCCGCTTCCCCACTCCAAACCTGCAACGGTCGCGATGCGAGGAAGGATCTCGATATGCCAGTGATAGTAATCATAACGATTACTGTCAAATGGGCTCGTATGAATTATCAAGTTGTAAGAGACGCCCGGCAGATGACGTTCCAAACGCTCAAGCGAACGCCTCACAAACCGGCCAAGGCGATGCATTGATGCGTGCTGGTGGAAGTGGTCTTCATGGACTCTTGGCAAGATGCACATTTCGTAAGGGAACCGACTCGCGTACGGACAAAGCACAACGTAATCGTCTGTAGCTTCAATCAGGCGATTGTCGCTATCGCGTTGCACCTGGCAAAACACGCATTCCGACTGAGACAGAAATGAATCTCGCGTCACCGATAGTTCCAACTCTGCCTCAGGCGGAACGACCGGCAGTGCAACCAGCTGACTGTGAGCGTGCTCCAACGAAATCCCGGCGCGGACTCCGCTATTCTTGAATAGCAACGCATACGCGATTCGCGGATCTTCGGACAACTGTTGCATTCGAGTCCGGTACGCATCGAATACCACACTGACCTCATCGTCTGTCAACTCGGTCATCCGGCTGACGTGACGATCGGACTCGATTACGACTTCGTGGATCCCAAAAGTGCTTACCCTAGCTTGGTCTGATTGCCAAGCGAAGCTGTTAGCCGAATTGAATTCGCCGCCGGAGCAGAATGCAGGATACAGATTTGGGACAATGCGAACTTGCCATTGCCCGGTAACCGGATTGCAGATCTCGAGCGAAGTTGGCGGAGTCGCCTGCTCGTTCCCTGGGCAGAACGGGCAGACCTGGTCTGACCTGCGAACTTCGGGAAAACTAAATTCAATAGGCCGTGATGCACGGCCGCCAGCAATTACGACCCAGCGCCCGGTTACCGGATCTCGGCGATATTCAGGCGCAGCCGAGGAATTGTGGAACCGATTCATGTCGAGCTACGCGCAAACCGTCGCTTTCGCTCGGTCTACGGTTTGTTCATAAAGCTCGACATACTTTTGAGCACTCGTCTTCCATGACCAGTCTTGTCGCATTCCCGTAGCGACGAGTTGTGCCCACATTGGCTTGTCGTGCCGGAACGTCTCGCATGCGCGATTGAGCGCGTGCTCAAGACCGCCGGCGTCGTAGTTGCTAAAAGAGAACCCGTTTGCTCGCCCAGTCGCGAGGTTTTCGCCGTTTGCGTCGGCAATTGTGTCAGCCAAGCCGCCAGTTTTGTGAACGACCGGGACCGTACCATACTTCAAACTGTACAGCTGATTCAGTCCACACGGTTCGTATTGGCTTGGCATGACGAAAATGTCTGCACCTGCTTCGATCTTATGTGCAAGATCGTCCGAGAACTCTAAACGAACGGCAAGCTTGTCCGGGAATTGACTGGACAAACGTTTGAGCAGCTCGTGGTACTTTGGTTCACCGGTCCCAAGAATCACCCACTGAACATCGTTCCACTGCACCCAGTGCTCCATGACTTGCGAGATCAGGTCAAAACCTTTTTGCTCGGCAAGTCGCCCAACAATGCCGAGCAACGGAGTGCCTGCATTTTCCGGCAGTCCGAATTCACGCTGAAGCGCCGCTTTGCAGGCTGCCTTTCCGTCTTGCCAACTTTCAGGCGAGTACGTCGAAGCAATGTGTGAATCGATCGCAGGATTCCAAACGTTGTAGTCGACTCCATCGATGATTCCGGACAACGCATCCCGCCGATTGAAGAGAACGTCTTCCAGACCGCAACCAAGCGATGTGTTTTGAATTTCTTCCGAGTACGTTGGACTGACTGCGTTAATGGAATCAGCGAAAACCAAACCTGTCTTGAGCAGATTTAGCCCTCCGTAAAACTCCATTTGATGCCAATTGAAGTACTTCCAATCGATCCCGGTTAACAGCATGTCCCAATGCCAAAACTGGCCTTGGTACGCCATGTTGTGGATGGTCAGCAAACTCGCGATGTTGTCATAACCCGGCGCTCGGTCGTATTCGATCTTCAAATAGGCCGGAATCAAACCGGTCTGCCAGTCGTTCGCGTGAATGAGATCGATCTTTAGATCCAACAGACGGATGCTTTCTAGTACCGCTCGGCTGAAGAAAACGAAACGCTCACAGTTGTCGCGGTAATCTTCGCCATTTTCGCGATACAATTCGGCGCGATCGAAGTAGTCGTCTTGCTGCACAAAATA
>JAGQPC010000523.1 GCA_020426925.1 Planctomycetales bacterium
CGAATTCAGCTCGCTTCGTGTCGCACAACACATGCCACAATGCGACGTGTGCAGCGATCAATTGGTGAACAACGACCAATCGATCGACTGGCTGCGTCGCTTGGCGGTAGATAGTTGCAAACGCCTCTGGTGGTGCGCCTTTCAGCAAGATGGGCACCGTAACGGCAATGCCTTCGAACTGCGCTCCGTAGGTATTGATCTGTACGCTGCCGTGTCGACAAGCGTCATCGCACCACGCAAGCAACTCATTGTTAAGATCGGCACTAAGCGGTTGTCTTGAACCCGGCAAGACCTTGGCCTGCTCCCATCGGCCGGTCTCATCGCGACTCAAGTAGACCATCGTCGTCGCGCCGGTTGTCTGCGCGACCGCTTGGGCAATCGCTGCAATTGTGGAGCCTTTATCCTTGTCGGCCGTGACGGCGCGTAGCAGCCGTTGCTGAAGTCCACTAAGCAACTCCGAGCTAGAATCTGCAGCAGATTCGCCGTTCTTCCTTTCGATCTTGAGCCCCGTCATATTCGGCAAATTACTACCTCGACTGCATCTGTACCGGTATGTGAATCTAGCTTACAGATAGACCGATTTCTCGCGTTATTGCACGTCCTACTTGGCCAGCGTGGACATGACTTGCTCTAGCCAATGGTCGTGGGCAAACATTTGCTGTCTTTGTGCGAGTCCCAGGCGATCGACTTGCCTTTGCACCTTGGCGATCTCGTGTGAAAAATCTGCTTCGGCTTCTACGCCACTCCCTGCTGATTGCTTAATCCTCCTCGCTAACGAGGGGGCATGCAGAGAGATCAGCTGATCATCGGCGGAAACAAAGAACTGATACGATCCCGGATCGCCCTGCCTCGCAGATCGGCCTATCAACTGGCGGTCGACTCGTGCAGATTCATGATGCTCGGTAGCGATGACATGCAGCCCACCCAATTCCGGCACGCCCGGCCCAAGTCCAATGTCGGTACCTCGGCCTGCCATGTTCGTGGCGATCGTGATCGCACCCTTTGCTCCTGCCCGGCTGACAATGTCCGCTTCTTCTTCATCTTGTTTTCCGTTGAGCAGCTGAAATGGAACTCCCTTTTCCTTCAGTCGCTCTGCCAACAGTTCGCTGGTTTCGATGGTCCGTGTGCCAACCAGAATCGGCTGACCCGTTGCGTGGACGTGGATCGTTTCTGCCGTGATTGCGTCGAGCTTTGAATCTTGATCGACAAAATATCGCGTCGGCAATTGCTTCCGCTGATTCGGCTTTCGTGTGGGAATCACAACGACCGGCAAATGATAGAAATGCTGTAGCTCGTTTTCACTTCCAGTAGCCGTACCGGTCATCCCGCACTTGCCATCGTACAGCCGGAAGAAACGTTGGCGTGTGATGTGGCCCACCGGTCGCTGTTCTTCCGATGGCGTTAGCCCTTCTTTGACTTCAACGGCTTGGTGAAGTCCATCTCGCCACGATCGATCAGCAAATAACCGCCCTGTGTGTTTGTCAACGAGTACAATCTTGCCATCGCTGACAACATAATCAACGTCGATTTTCAGAAGCCGTTCCGCCTGGACCGCATTTCGCACATAAACGACCCACGGCCGCAATAGCCCGTGCTTTGCAGCGACATTCCCGCTTGCTGCGATTCTTTCGATACCAGGTTGCGTCAGGATAATGCGAGGAGGCGATCCAGAAACGGCAAAGTGCTCGTTTTCAACCAATTCTTCCGCCGTTTGCCGCGCAATCAGGTACGCCTCCGCTGTTGCACGCTGCGGGCCACCGCCCGACAACAGCAGCGGAGTCGTTGCCTCGTCAATCAGAACGCTGTCCATCTCATCAATCACGCAAAAAGCGAATCCCCGCTGAATACTTTGAACGGAATTGTTCTTAAACCCTCGCAGCTGATCGCGGTAGCGGCTGCCTAATCGCGGCTTCCCTTGACCGATCAAAGCTGCTTGGTCGCGCAGATAGTCGAAACCAAACTCATAGCCCGCGCCATATGTCACGTCACAGTTGTACGCCTGTCGCTTGACATCGGGACTGTCCGAAGACTTGAGTGATCCGATTGTCATTCCCAACTGGCGAAATACCGGAGCGATCAATTCAAAGTCGCGTTGGGCGAGGTAATCGTTCACGGTCATGACATGGACGCCGTTGCCAGTCAGTGCGTGGACAAACGCCGGCAGCGCCGAGACAAACGTTTTTCCTTCTCCCGTCTGCATCTCGGCAATGTTGCCACGCGACAATGTGATCCCAGCGAGCAGCTGTACGTCGTAGTACTCGATTCCCATGACACGTCGAAGCGCATCACAGACCACCGCGGAACCACGAATCAACACGTCCTTGGAATTCGGCGCAGCACCTGCAGAGACACTGTCTCTCAACTGTTTCGCCTGTTCCTTCAGAGCGTCGTCTGAGATTTTTCGCATGTCGTCGACGCAGGCTCGAATCGAATCGATAAGACCGTGGTCGCTACGAGTCGGTTGACGGACCGATGGCCACAGACTGCTCCACGCACCTCGCAGCGACTCTATTCCCCCAGTGATTGTCATGTTGTGCTCGGTGACCTGATCAACGAAACGGCTGAAGAGGTCGCATTGTTCGGTTTTCAAGGAAAGTTAGGACGACGGATATACGCAAAATGCTTGTTTCGGCCGACACGCAATTCGCGCTGAACGCCGCGCCGTTTCCGCGGCGACACCGTAATCCTGGCTCACCGTTTTGTGGTCGGCAGCTTTCCACATGCGATATTTAGCGGAAACCTTAGGCGCTGCGGCAAACCGCAACACATTTATGAGTCTCACTACTTCGCTCTTTTGGCCGCATCTCAGCTGCTGCAAACACTACAACTGGCACCGGTCGTGTGCCGGACGTGACTGTTTTTCAAAAACTATTGTTTAGAAAGTCGGCAACACATGCGTCTTCTACGACGCGCGGTCATACGTGCGCGCGTGTCGAACGCGATATCGACAATTCTGATCTATTTGACTACGAGGACACTACCCTTTGACCAATCGCATCCTCAAAAAGTCGCAGACCTTGTTGCACGACGCAGTTGCAAAGCTGCGCGGCAAGGACTCGTCAGGAATCCAAGCGGACGACCAACCACGAGTGTTGGAGCTGGACGACCTGGAAGACCGTCTGCTGTTTAGTGCGGCCCCGATCGATCCGGCCATGCTGGAAGGCGATGTAGCCGACACTGAACAAGAGCCGATGATGGCGCCAACCAGCGACGGCGACTCCGCAAGTTCATCCACAACCGATGAGTGGGGACTGAGTCCCGAAGAGCCCTCGCAAGTTCCCGCCAGCGAGCAAGACGTTTCGGCGACGAGCGACGAACCCGAGGTCCAAGCTGAAGTGGCCGGCGCCCCGCAGGACGAGACACCCAGCAGCGACGAATTCATATTCCAATGGGACGGCGAGAGTCAAAGCGTTACTCGAGAATTAGTCTTTGTCGACACCGGAGCGGCTGACTATCAACAGCTTGTCGATGATCTGCTTGCCAATCACGATGACAGCCGATCCGTCGAAGTCGTTTTGCTCGATAGTGATCGAGATGGTATCGAACAGATCACACAGGCACTGGCTGACTACGACAACCTGGACGCGGTACACATTGTCTCGCATGGAACAGATCGAGCAATAAAGCTGGGAAACACCTGGTTGCAGCTGGACAATCTAGACGGCTACGCCGGAGAGATAGCGTCTTGGGGCAATTCGCTCGACGTCGACGCCGATTTGCTGCTTTATGGCTGCGACCTTGCCAGTAGCGCTGATGGTCAGACGTTGGTCCAGGCTCTTGGCGAATTGACCAGCGCCGACGTTGCGGCCAGTGACGATGACACGGGAAGCTTCGAACTTGGCGGTGATTGGCAGCTGGAGTACCTGGTTGGTGACGTCGAAAGCTCGATCGTTTTCAGTGCCGACATTCAGCAGAACTGGCACGGTCTGCTGAACACATTTACGGTTACCAACACGAACGATTCAGGCGCCGGCTCGTTTCGGCAAGCAATCATCGATGCCAATGCTTTGGCTGGGCTCGACACGATCAACTTCAGTATCGTCGGCGTTGATCCTTACACGATCAATCTGGCCTCGGCACTGCCGACGATTACGGATACGGTCTTCATCGATGGCTGGAGCGAGAATAACTGGGTCGATAAGCCCATCATCGTGCTGAACGGTTCCGGCGCGGGAGCCGTGCATGGACTCAGTATCACGGCCAGCAACTCGACCATCCGCGGACTCGTGATTCAGAACTTCGGCGTCAACGGGATCCTGCTCAACAGCGGCGCGTCCAATAACACGATCGTCGGTAACTACATCGGCACCGACGCCACCGGCAATATCGATCAGGGCAACGGATCGCATGGCATTTCGATCAACAACAACTCAAACAACAACACAATCGGCGGCACCGTGGCGAACGAGCGGAACGTGATTTCCGGCAACAATTCGTCAGGGATCAACATCAACAACGGGTCGTCCGGCAACACCGTCATCGGCAACATCATCGGTCTGAACGCCGCGGGGACGGGTGACCTCGGCAACACAAACCACGGCATCATCATCGGCAACAGTACAGCTGCGGATAACAACATCATCGGTGGGACTACGGCGGCCGAACGCAACATCATCGCCGGCAACGATGGCAACGGGATTCTGATCAAAAACAGCAGCACCGGGACGATAATCACCGGCAACTACATCGGAACGGACAACACGGGAACCGTCGATCTCGGCAACGCCGGATACGGTATCGAAGTCGACAATTCGGGCGGCAACACGATTGGTGGTTCGACGGCGACGACGCGCAACGTGATTTCCGGAAACGACAACGGAGGGATTTCGTTATGGAATGTCGGCAGCACGCTGAATGTGGTCCAGGGCAACTACATTGGTGTGGATGTCACTGGGAATACGGCGCTGGGCAATTCCAACGACGGGATCCGTATCAGCGGTGGAGCAAGCAATAATACCATCGGTGGCGATCGCACGGCCGGCGAAGGCAACGTGATTTCCGGAAACATTGGTGCTCAGAGTGATGGCATCGAAATCCTGGATAGCGGCACGAACAACAACAAGGTCTTCGGCAACTACATTGGCACAAATGCTGACGGGACCGCCGCTATCGGTAACGGCCGTTATGGCGTTGTGATATACAACGGAGTGCAGGGCACTCAGATCGGCGGCGCAGGGACTGGTGAAGGCAACATCATTTCGGGCAATACATCGGCCGGAGTGATCGTCGATGGCAACAATAATGCCTCAACATCGGGCAACGTCATTCAGGCAAACATCATTGGTCTGAATGAGGCCGGAACGTCGGCCATCGGCAACGGTGGGGACGGCATATTTATTTTCGCCAATCCCGGTGCCACGACGATCGGCGGCGTGGGCGTCGGCAACATCATCGCGGGCAACAGCCAGCACGGCATCGACATTTCCGGCGGCAGTGACATCACCATCCTGGGCAACACGATCGGCAGCGGCGTTACCGGCACGGAAGACCTGGGCAACACGCAAAGCGGCATCTCCGTGACGACGGGCGTGGCGGCGTCGAACATCATCATCGGCGGTTACAACGCGGGCGAAGGCAACCTGATCGCGTTCAATCATCAGCGCGGCATCATCACCAATGGAACCGGGAGCGGTGACCAGATCCTCGGCAACACGATTCACAGCCAGGACCTCAGCGGCATCTACAGCAACCGGTCCGGCATGCTGATCGCGCGGAACACCGTCTATGGGAACAGCACCACGGCTGCGTTCGACGAAGTCGGGATCGGCAACAACCAGACGCTGTATCACAACACGATTCACGGAGCGGCGGGCGATGGCATCGGGGTCGAGGGTTCGAACGCGATCATCCGCAACAACATCATCACGGGCAGTGCCGGCTTCGGCATCCGGCTCGATGGCGGGTCGATTTCGGACGAGTCCTACAACCTGATCACGGATGCCGTCACTGGCCCGGCGAACCTCGGCGGCCAGGCGAACTTCACGGTGGATGGCACGACGCTCAACGCCGATCCGCAGTACGTGAACGCGGCGGGCGGCGATTTCTCGCTGACCGAACCGACCAGCCCGGCGATCAACGCGGGTGTGGATCTTGGGGGCGCTCAGCCCGACATGAACGGCAGCGACGCGGGGCTCTACAACAACTCGGCACCGGACATGGGGGCGCTCGAGTCGGCTTTCGTGGTGAACTCCGCCCCAGTCCTGACCGGTTCGAACAACCTGACCGGCATCACCGAGGATCCGGTGAGCAATGACGGGACACTGGTGTCGGCATTGATCTCCGGCCGTGTCACGGATGCTGACGGAAGCGATCCGAGCGGCATTGCCGTGGTGGCGGTCGACAACTCCAACGGCACGTGGGAATACACCACGGACGGCGGCAGCAATTGGACAGCCTTTGGCACACCCAGCGAGACGGCGGCCCGGCTGTTGACTAGTGATGCTAACACACGAGTTAGGTTCGTCCCGGATACGGACTGGAACGGCACAGTCACAAACGGCATCACGTTCCACGCGTGGGATCAGACGAGCGGCACCGCTGGTGGCACGGCAAATCTGGTTGTGACGCTTGCGGATCAGTTCGGAACAGTGTCGTACACGAACAGTGACGGGACAGAAAACTGGACTGGTCAGTGGACAGAAACCAGCGACAACGGTCTGGCCGCATCGGGCAACATTCGCGTGGAGTCCGGCGAACTGTATCTCGACAACCAGGACGGCGGAGACCTCGAGTCGATCACGCGGGCGTTTGACCTCTCCGGCGCGACGTCCGCCACACTGTCGTTTGACTACGGCGGCTACGCGTTTTCGGGAACAGACAGCTTCGCGATTGCAGTTTCCGACGATGGCGGCGCCGGCTGGACACAGCTCGAACAGATTTCGTTCGTCAATGATCCCGGCACAAACTTCAGCGGAAGCCGCTCGTTTGAACTCGGCAGCTTCGTCAGCCTGACGTCGAGCATGGTCGTGCGTTTCGAGATCACATCGGGCTTTGCCGGACCGTCCCAGCACGTCACGTTCGACAACATCCAGGTTTCTTTTGCGGCCACGGGCGGGGCCACAGCATTCAGTACCGCATCGGCCAGCAGCAGCCTCACCGTAAACCCCGTCAACGACAATCCGGTGATCACGTCCAACGGCAGCGGATCGTCCGCTTCGATCAATGTGGCGGAGAACACCACAACAGTCACAACGGTAACCGCCACCGATGCAGACCTCGACACACTGACCTACTCGATCACCGGCGGAGCGGACGCGGCAAAGTTCACGATCAACAGTTCGACCGGCGTGCTGACGTTTATCAGTGCCCCGGACTTTGAATCGCCGACAGATGCCAACACCGACAACGTCTACGAAGTGACGGTCCAGGTCAGCGATGGCAACGGCGGCATCGACACGCAGTCCTTGAGTATGACGGTAACGAATGTCGACCTTGTCGCAGGCGATGATGTCTACTCGACGAATGCGGACACAACGCTGAATGAATCTGCACCAGGCGTTCTGCAGAATGATGGAGATAGCGGATCCGTGCTTGATTATACGCAGCCCGTCAATGGCTCCGTTGTCGTTAGTGCGGACGGCTCCTTTAGCTACACACCGGATCCCGGGTTCTACGGTGTCGACGGGTTCGACTATCTTGCGAGAGACGATAGCGACGCCACAACGCATTATTGGAGGCTGGACGGCAACGCAGATGATGTTGTCGCTGCGAGCAATGGAACACTTAACGGCACGACGACCGTCGACGGGCGATACGGTAATGCGCTTTCGTTCAATGAAAGCACTGACTACGTTCAAATCCCGGATGTCAATTACAACAATGAATTCACCCTGTCGTTTTGGTACAAGATCGATGACATAAGCGGCACTTCCTGGCAATACCTGTACAGCCACGGCACGCTTAGCCAGTCCAATAGTCTCAACATCAACCTTGGCGAGAGCGGTAGCAGTAAGCCGGGTGTTTTATTGACCAACTTTTCGGATTCCAATGAGACTGGCGGCGGCACCGTATTGAATGCCGACATCAATAGCACAATAGGTGATGGTCAGTGGCACCTTTACACGCTGTCGGTGAACGCGAGTACCGGATCCAGCGTTTACATCGATGGTGCCTTGGCGGCAAGCGATGCGGCCCGAGGCGGTGACACCTTTAATCCTGGAACCGATGTTTTCCTGGGCTCCAGATATGATTTCGAGTCCGCGCGGTTTTTTGGCGGTTCATTGGACGGAGTCAGATTGCAGAATCAGGCTCTGGATGCCACTGGTGTTGCTGAGCTCTATAACGGCACTAACACGGTGGGCACGGCCACTATCAACGTTAATGCATTACCGGTTATCACGTCGGATGGCGGCGGAGCAACGGCTTCCGTCAACGTCGCCGAAAACACCACGGCGGTGACAACAGTCACGGCCACGGATGCCGATCTCGACACGCTGAATTATTCGATCACCGGCGGCGCGGACGCGGCGAAGTTTAGCATCAACGGCTCGACGGGCGCACTGATGTTTGTCAGTGCACCGGACTTTGCCACTCCGACCGACGCAAATACGGACAATGTCTACGAAGTCACCGTCCTGGTGAGCGACGGCAACGGCGGCACGGATTCGCAGGACATCAGTGTCACGGTAACTAGCGCCAACAATGCACCGACAGGTGTGAATGACACCGCGAGCGTTGACGAGGACTCTGTCCTCAACGTCGCCGCACCCGGGGTGCTGAGCAATGACACGGATGACGGCGGGGGCGGCGGCAGTGAGACGTCCGGCCATGTCTTGAGCTTCGACGCAGGCCTTGAGTCCAACACGGGCAACAGCACGTGGGAGAGTGAAGGCGCCACACAGAGCCACAATTGGACGTTGACCAATGCGACGCACACGGCGTCGCCCACGACATCACTGACAGGAATTACCGGCGCTTATCAATTTACCGGCTCGTCCAGTGGCGGAACGTCATCGAATTACGAGGGCTTGAATGTCACCGTCGCGGATACGACCAAGGCGTCCGCAACGATCGAACTCTGGTTCAGGCCGAATGCGTTGTCCGGCCAGCAGATTCTCTTCGAATCCGGCGGCAACGGCGGGACAGGTACCGTCATCTACCTGGATGGAAATAATCTGAACCTGCACGTCGAGAACCAGGGGACGATTGCTTCGGTCTCGGCCGACCTGACAACTCTGGGGCTCGGTGATCCGACCGCCGAGTTCATTCAGGTTGCCGCGGTCATTGATCTCGCGGGTGATCAGGTCGAACTGTTCGTCAATGGCGGGTCCGTCGGTTCGGATGCCTATGCGGAACCGGACTGGGCGGGCAGTAACGCTTCCGGTCTGGGGACGGCCAACAACACCGTGGCGGGCAATTACAGCGGCGATTTCAATGGTGATATTGCCATTTTCCGACTGTACGAATCCGCCCTGACAACCACCGAAGTCAACGACAACTACCAGGCGATCGCCGGCAGCGTACTCACGGTGAGCGAGGTCGAAGGCAACGCGGCGAATGTTGGCAATCAGATCACGCCCGCCTCGGGAGCCCTGCTGACCCTGAACTCAGACGGATCCTACACGTACGACCCGAACGGGCAGTTTGAGAATCTGGCGGCCGGACAATCGACGAACGATACGTTTAACTACACCGTCGCTGACGGTGGCGGATTGACGGACACAGCAA
>JAGQPC010000524.1 GCA_020426925.1 Planctomycetales bacterium
GCGTCGACGTCGTCATCAACAAGGCGAATCAGACTATCAGTTGGATCCCACCGGCACCAATTGGTTATGGGACGCCATTGTCCGATTCCCAATTGAACGCAACGGTGGCTGGTGTCGCGGGAGGTTCAACACCTGGGACGCTGACCTACACTCCAGGGACAGAGGCAATCCTATTGCCGGGAACTCATACGCTCTCCGTCACTGCTGCGGAGACGGCGAATTACCTTGCCTCTTCAGCCACAGTGCCGATCGTTGTCAATCCATATACGTCAGGCGGTTTCCTGCAACCGATCACGACAAATCGGGCGTTCAAACAGGGAAGTACGATACCAATCAAATGGCAGGTCCAAGATGCAAGTGGTCAGGTCCTGACAAGTCTGGTAGCCATTTCCAGCCTGTCCGTATTCGGGCCGAATGGTGTCACCTTGCTCTACCCGGGGAACAACGGTTCCAGTGGCAGCACAGTACTGAGGAACGATGATGGCCAGTTCATCTTTAACTGGCATACGAAAGGGTTTGCACTCGGCAGTTACATCATCACAGTCGCGTTGGTCGATGGAACCACAGTGACCGACACGATCCTGCTTAGCAAGACAGGACCAGCGTCTGGTCTCGGCACCAGTTGAGCGACTGGCACATCAACGGCCGTAGGAGCTTTGTTGGTCGGCAATTCTGTATTTACGCCGATCGACATCACCGACGGCCTGTGTTTTGGGGCTTATTAGGAACTGCTAGTCAGTAGATTCAGTGACATGTGCCGAACGTCACTCACGGTCGTTCGGCGAGTGCTGCGAAGACCTGACCATTTCCAATGGACGAACTGATCATCAAGCCAATCAAAACTGCTACCAAACACGGGAGCAATTCACGCGGATCCTCGGCAGGCTGAATGCCTTTACACAATCTCGTTCAACGCGTGATCGCCGCGTACTCGGTCTTGCGTTGAGGCAAGAATCCTAAAAAACGCGCGGCGGTTTCACTCGGCGTTAACGCTTAGGCGACTTAAGGTCGCTCCGTGCCCAACGAGTTCTCCGTTCGAGAACTACTTCTACTTCTGATTAGGGTCCCCAATGTCCCGTTTCCGCCGACCTCGCAACCACCGACGTTCTCGCAATGCGTTTTTCACTGGCCTAGGGGACGGGGTTTACGTGCCGTCATTCGAGACGCTGGAAGATCGGAGCTTATTAACTGCAGTTAGTCTTGAATTCGGAACGTTAGCCGTCATCGACGATAGCACTCTTGGAGAAACCAATCAGCTATCAGTCGCCGTGAGCGGATTGGATCTAGTGATTATCGATGCAGTCTCGACCTTTAATTCGGTACCAGTCGAAGGAACGCTAAGCGGAGATTCGAAAACGTTAACACTCCCGCTGAGTTCGATCACCGGCGCGATCACCTTCAACACCGCCAACAGCAATTCGTCTCAAAACGCGAACGATAGTATCGTTCTAAATGGCCAATTGGCAGTCAGTAATGGAAACGGACTGACGATCGAGACGGGAACGTTTGCCATCGATGCGGCCAGTTCAATTTCGACTGTCGGCGGAGGTTCGGTCAACATCTGGGCATATCGAAACATTCACATTGATACTGGCTCCAGCATTACCACCTTTGCTGGCGACATGAACCTATCCGCCAACGGGCTTGAAGTACCAGTATCCGGCGACTTTACCGGCATTGAACTCAACAGCGCGAGCCTCACAAGCACCCACGGCAACGTTTCTCTCGGCGCGGTCGGAGGCGACGGGCTTTCCGAACAAATGGGCGTCGCTATCACTGGTGGTTCTCACATAGAAACCGGCGGACCAGGGATTTCGATTGCGGCAGTTGGAGGCCGTGGCTCTGGCGATGCGAACATTGGTGTTTACATTGCCGATAACTCTTCGCTCACGACGATTGACGGTAACGTGACAATCTATGGCACTGGCGGCAGCAGCTTGGGGCCAAGTGACTACAACCACGGTGTCGTGGTTGAGAACGGCTCGAGCATTGTGACTCTCGGAGCAGGCACCGTCTTCGTTTGGGGAGCTGGCGGAACAACAACGGGTGGCGGGAATTACAATCGTGGCGTTGTCGTGCAAAATGCAAATGAAGGCATTTTGTCGAACGGAAATGTCACAATCGAAGGCATCGGCGGAGGAGACTTCACTGCTTCGGGAATCGGAAACGATGGCGTGCTGGTCGCACAAGGCCGGGTCGACTCGTCATCTGGTTCCGTCACCGTAACGGGTTACGGCACCGGGAGCACTGTGGCGGCCAACCGGGGCGTTTGGGTAACCGGATCGAACGCTCGGATTGAGTCCGGAAATCGTGATGTCAACGTTTATGGGTCGGGAGGCTTTGGCGAATCCTACGGCATCCAGCTCGAACAAAGTTCGCAAATCGTTGTCAGCTCGATCACATCCAAAGTCTCGCTGAATGCGGACACTATTGATCTGGCACCGTCCGCAGCCATTTCGGGCGATGGCATTGTTGCTCTTGCACCTTGGAATCCAGGCGTGACGATCAACTTGGGAGGCACTGACGTGCTTGCACCATTTTCCGCCAGCCTTGGAATCTCTGACGCGGAAATCGATCGAATCTCTGCGCCTGTAATCAGAATCGGCAACAGTGACGCAGGCGCAATCAGCGTCAGCCAGTCCATTCAGCCAGCTGACGCTGGCGCACTCCATTTGATTACCGGTGCAGGAATTTCCCAGTCAGCGCCCATCGTGGGGCCTAATCTTGCCGTTCAAGCGGGCAATGTCGTCAGTTTGCAAAACAGCGCCAACAGCGTTGGCGTCGTCGCTCTGCGGACAAGTGTCGGCAATATCTCGTTTGAGAATTCCCACGGTTTCAGCGTTGGCGATGTCGATGGCGTGTCGGGAGTCAGCGCCCCTGACGGCCGTCCGAGCTTGTTGGCGTTCACTGGTGACATTGTCGTCAACAATAGTACTGCGGCGATCGACGTGGAGGGGCGTGCAGGATTCAACGCAGTCATCAACCAGTTCGGCAGCAACACGAAGTTCACACTGGCTAGTGGTGCGACTATGAGTGTCGGCAGTGCTCAAATCACGGCCGATCGAATCGATATCTCGGGAACAATTGACGCACCAACGGCGGTGACTCTTCAGCCCATGTCGACGGGACGATTGTTGCAACTGGGGCCAACGACTGATGTTGCCGCAAACACTCTGGAGCTCTCCGACGCGGAACTCGATCGGATTACGACTTCTGTGCTCAAGGTTGGCGGCTTTGGTACCGGAACGATCTCCATTAACCAACCGATTCAACCTGCGGCGTCCAGCACGTTGCATCTGGTCACGATCGCAGGTGTCACTCAGACTGCGCCCATCACCGTGCCCAATTTGGCAATACAAGCCGCCGGAACCGTGAATCTATCCAGCAGCAACGACGCGGGCAACATTGCGATTCACACTACTTCTGGCAACCTTTCCTACATTGATAGCAATGGTTTCTCGATAGGAACCGTGAACGGTGTGTCAGGCGTGAGTGTCAGCGCGGGAAGTCCACACTTGGTAGCCTTCTCCGGCGATATCATCGTCACCAATACGCCTTCGGCTAACGACTTGCAAGGCGGCACTGGATTCAACATCAACGCTACACTCTTCGGGTCCAACGCCAAGTTTAGCGTAGCCAATGGAGCGACAGTAAACGGAAGCGGCGCACAGATTACCGCTGACCGAATCGATATGGCGGGAACATTGAACGCTATCGCAACCGTTACGTTGCAGCCAAACGCAGCCAATCGGCTGATTAATTTGGGTTCGAGCACCGACGTAGCGGTTAATACGCTGGAACTCTCCGACGCGGAACTGGATCGAATTACTGCAGGCTTTTTGAGAATTGGCGGCAGCAATGCGGGCTCGATTAACGTGAGCCAGACAATCCATCCGGCGGGCACATCGTCGTTGCATCTCATCACGGGAGCCGGCGTCACCGGCACTGGCGCTTTAGTTAATGGTTCGACCGGCACTTCAACGATTACGTTTCAACAGAACGGCAACTCGACCTACAGCGGTCAGCTTGGTGGCCCGATTGCCGGAACGGTACAGGACAAACGAGTTGCACTGACAAAAATCGGTACGGGCGCGCTGACGCTTAATGGTGCCAATAATCACACTGGAACGACAACCGTGAGCGGCGGCACGCTTTTAGTCAACGGTAGTGCTTCCAATAGTTCGATTGTGGTGAACGCAGGCGGTGTTTTAGCTGGCGGAGGAGCGACTGGGTCGGTTCAAGTCAACAGTGGCGTGTTGGATCCAGGAACGAGTTTTGGCACGCTTCATACGGGCAACGTGACATTCGGAACAGGCTCGTCATTCAATGT
>JAGQPC010000525.1 GCA_020426925.1 Planctomycetales bacterium
ACAACGTCACGGAACCCGTATTGTCCAAGGACGCGAATCCAAAGAAGCTGGAAATTGGCGTCAGGACGTTTGTGCCATCCAGGATCGATATGCTGACACTGGCTCCCGTTTCCGCTTTCGAATTACTCGGGCCGGTAGTTGGAACCACGAGAGTCGGCGACGACTGAAACTGCACCTGAACCGTCACTTGGTCGCTACTGGCATTTTGAATGGAAAAGCCGGTTTGAGCTCCTGCGCCAGTACTGATGTCACGCTTCGCGCCGCCAGGTATTACACTCGTCACATTCTTTTGTTCAACAGAAATCAAGCTCGCGAGCGAAGCGTCCGACGATATCACGGCCGATCCGAAAAAAGACGAAGTATCAACATCGGGCGGCGTCGGTCCCCCGGAGAAAAGTTGGCTTCCCTGAAACACAACGCTCGAAGGATGGCTTGTAGTTTGAAATATCGACTCACCATTGACCGAAGCGGCGTCGGCAAAGACTCCCGTCTCGTGCAGTTGTAGATCAGCGCGAGCAACGCTCGCCGCGACAAAGAAAACGACAACTACTCGCAGGCTGTTTGTGGTCATCTCGGTCATGCCTCCACGGATTACGGTCTGGCGGGGATTGCCCGTAGCTGAATTCGGTTGGATGGCATCGCACTTTAGTCGGTTGAGCTCGGAAGATCCACCGCTCCGACCTCATAAATTCAAAAACTGTTCAGACGAAGAAACACAGTAGTCTTTCGAACGCCGCTTCCTCGTCCTACGCAAGTTATCGTGAGTGGCGTGGGGCCAACGCAAGTTGTGGAGCTGCGCTGTTTCTTAGTCGCGAAGCGACTTTACTGCGTCGCGACTTCAGCGTCGATGCGACTGTGCAAGTTGTTTCAGATGGGGATGGGGTCGCCGCCTCCTGAGCTGTGCCCGAACGCGGAGGCTGGTAATCCATTGATCGCGCGAATACACTCGACCTTCTCAAAGTCAGTGGTCGCGACGCAGCGTTTTGATACTCAGCGCCGATCCTGCTGGCACATGCTTTTAATTCCATTACCGATGAAGGTGATAGTTCGATGGAGAAAAACAACGACCGGCGAGATTTTATCAAGGCGGGCATGACGATCGGAGCCATCGGCTTTAGTGCGAAGTCGTACGCGTCGATCACAGGCTCGAACGAGCGCATCCACGTTGCGGTCATAGGTGCTCGCAATCAGGGGACGGTCCATCTTCGGAATTGGTGCAAGCTGAAGGACAGCCATAATGTCCAAGTCTACGCCGTCTGCGACACCGACGAAGCGCTCTTCGCGCCCGCCGTGAAACTTGTCGAAAAAGAATCTGGCGCGACGCCGGCGACCAACTGGGACCTCCGCGCGATCCTCGATAACAAAGAAATTCACGCCGTCTCTATAGTCACTCCGAATCATTGGCACGCGCTTGCTGCAATCTGGGCGAGTCAAGCTGGCAAGCACGTCTACGTCGAAAAGCCCACATCCCACAATATCTGGGAGGGTCGCAAAATGATCGACGCATGGCGCAGGTACAGCCTGAGAATGCAGGTCGGACTGAATAATCGCTCGGCCACCAGCGTGCGCGAAGCGATTGCGTTTCTGCACAGTGGCGGAATCGGCGACGTGTATATGGCGCGAGCTCTGGTCTTCAAAGCACGCGACTCCTATGGCATGTCCAAAGATGGCTCACCACCAGTGACTTTCCATTACGATCGCTGGCTCGGTCCTGCTCCACTGCGTCCCTACAACGAAAAACGCAGCCACTACAACTGGCATTGGTATTGGGATACCGGCAACGGAGACACCGGCAATACGGGCCCGCACCAACTCGACATCGCGCGTTGGGGCATGAACAAAAACGAACACCCGATTGCTGTCTATTCGACCGGAGGCATTTTCGGCTTCACCCAGGACGAAGGAAAGACTCCAGGCAGGATAGTTTACGGCGGCGTCGAAACTTACGGCCACGACAAAACAACGCAGGAGACGCCCAACACACAGACCGCAGCCTACACGTACGCGGACGGCAAAATCATCGAGCTGGAAACTCGAGGCCGCTACACTAACCATGAGGGAAGTGAAGGCCAAGAAGTCGGAAACCTCTTTTACGGGACGGAAGGTTGGCTTGAAATTCGAGGCAACAGATGGAAAGCGCTTCGCAAGCGGGAAAGGAAGCCATTCGCTCAATCAAAAGAACTCGGCGGTGAAGGCGGCAACCATTGGGCGAATTTCCTGGACGCAGTTCGTTCAGGCAAGAACGAGGATATGCACTGCGACATCCACGAAGGCCACCTCTCGACAACGCTTTGCCATCTCGCCAATATATCCTATCGTCTTGGCCGATCGTTGAAGTTCGTTGGTGACACCGAAACGTTCGCCAACGATCCAGAGGCAGACGCCATGCTGACTAGAGATTACCGCAAACCATATGTTGTGCCAGCGGAAGTTTAGGCGAGTGGCGGATGAAGCTGTAGAGTGGGTTAAGAAGCGACACATACCCACCATTTATCCAAACAGCGATCTATTCCATAGCGGGACGAATGCCGAACTATCGGGGCAATGTTTTTCCCGGCGGAACGTTCTTTTTCACCGCCGTAGTCCATCAGCGATATCCACTTTTTTCGCTCGCCGGACGCGCGAAAAATGTTGCGTGAGTCGATCGAGAGAACTCGCAGCGATCGGCGCTTTGAATTGTTCGCAATCTGCTTGCTGCCAGACCATCTTCACCGGTTTGGGTTTCGCCAACGAACGATAGAGACTATCCAATTCGACTACGGAAGATCAAAGAAAAGTTCACCTTGAGCTGGTTAAAGAGCGGAGGTTGGGAAGGGCATGTTTCAGCGTCTCACAAGAAGAAAGGGAAAAGGGGATTCGGCAAAGACGCGATGGGAGCATGCTGATTTGTTTCAGCGGTAAGTGAGACTTTTCGACTCCGTTGTTAGGGACGCTCTCGGTTTTGTTTAGCGTTGTTTAGTGACTGTTTCTGGGTTCCCTCGGAACCATGTGGCTGGCGTTTGGAAAGTGCGGTGGGCGAGCACAATCGCAGCCGCTAGTGGTAAACTCAGCGGTGTCGCGATCGGCACGTTTGCAAGATTCGCGAGGCGCTTTCTCGGATTTTGACCGTGTTTTGCCGTTGCAACAAAAAATGAGAAACCTTTCTCGCTTCGTGGTGTTTCAGGTTTAGCAGTTAGACAAACAGTACTTCCAACAAGGAGAATCACACGATGCGCCGATTTGCTTTTTCCCTACTCATTGCTGCCGGATTGAGTTTGCTTGCTTCTGACGTTATGGCTCAGCCACCAGGTGGTCGTGGAGGAGGTCGACGAGGTGGGCCAGACGGACCCGGCGGTCAATTCGGACCTCCGGGCGGTGGCCGTCGAGGTGGCCGAGACATGATGCGGTTCCTGCCAATCATGCAAGCTCTTGATGCTGATGAAGACGGCGAGATCTCCGCAAAGGAAATTGAAAACGCAGTCGCCGCGTTAAAATCGCTCGACAAAAATAACGACGGCAAGCTTTCTGCAGAAGAACTGCGTCTTGAATTCGCTGGTCCTGGCGGCCCAGGCGGAGGGTTTGGTGGTCCTGGAGGGCCAGGTGGACGAGGCGGTGATCCGGCTGAACAGGTCGCTCGCATGATGGAACGGGACGAAAACAAAGACGGCAAGCTGTCGAAAGAAGAAGTTCCGGAGAGAATGAGCGCGATGTTTGCGCGAATCGACGCTGATGAAGATGGCTTCCTGACAAAAGAGGAACTGGAAAAAGCGTTTGCCCAGCGAGCAGGCGGTAGAGCACGAGGCGGACGTGGCGGCGGTGCTGGTGGTGGCGAAGATCGCCCCAGACGTCCAGAACGTCCCGAATAGCAGTTTTAACTTACGCAAACATCGCGACAAAAAGGGCACCTAAATGCTGCCCTTTTCTTTTGCGCGCAGTCAGGCAGTCTTCCCGGCCTGTCGGTTTTTCACGTTCCAGACAGCCAGACACCACTTAAATTCTGATAAAATGGATAACTTCTCAATGAAAACCTGCAACGGAAATTATTTCGGCAGGCATGCCGTCGGTCATATCCAGCCAATGCAGAAGAATGCGTAGTCCAGGAAAACACTTTTGAATGTAACGATTATCCGGTAAGCCTTTTCTAGATAAGGGCTTACACTGATTCTCTGGGCGGCAGCGTTACCTTCCAGACACACCGTATGTTTGGTGTGACCGACAGGTTTGCTGAATTTCTTGTGGTACAAGAACCTAAACTTTGTTGTTGGGCAGTTCCGCGTTTGTTATGTTCGAACGCAATTCAGCGTTCTGCAAATGGAAGAACGGAGGTCGACCAGATGCCATCGAGTACTTCCTTTTTTGTAAAGTGCCCGACGTGTGGGCGAAATTTACAAGTACGAGTCGCCTACCTCGGCAAATCGGTCGCGTGCCGCCACTGTCGTGGCAAGTTTGTGGCAAGCGACCCGAGTTCCAGTGACTCACCCAACATTTCGAAAATTCTCGCACGCGCCGACGAATTGCTTCAGTCGTTGGCTGTACATGGAGAATGACGCTTCCGCTCGGCTGCGACTCGCACATGTGCCAGTCGCAGCTCTTCACCGCGCCTAGGTATAGTTTCATTGGCGACACATCTTCCGCCGGTTGTCGCCACTTTTATCAACGCTAGCTGGGACCGCAAGATTTCGCTCGTGGTATATCTCGATCTACAGTAACATTCGCGCCCGACATTCAACTCAGCCTGCCAGGCATCTGAATGTCAGCAGACAGTCTTGACTGATCGCGAGTCGTTCGAACGCACTCGAACTTCGCGCTGTTTTGAATACCGCACGGTTGGCAGGACCGTGCCGAGAAATAAGACTTCGCATGAAACTCCGAACGATTCGTCGCCAGGTTCAGACTCATCTGGAATCCACTTGGGTCAAATTTCGGTCTCAATTCATTGACGTCGAGCAACTTGCTAAGAGAGTTCCCGAATCTTTTTCGATCGGGTTGGTGTTGCTCGAAGACACTCCGGATGCACGCACACTAGATTCAGCGAAAACGCAGTTGTATCGTGCTGCCGGCATTCACACGCTTGCTGATTCCAATTGGAAGGACGCGTTGTCGGCGGCTGCATGCCAGCATGACTACATCGGGCTGATCAACCCAACAGTTGCGCTTCAAGCGGACGCCTTACTTTGGGCTGCAATCGAGTTGTGTCGCAGTGAGGAAAATCCACAGTGGGTCTACTTTGATCATGCGTGCCCGGAACGCCAGCAAGCGTTTCGTGTGGTGGCGAAGGATGGAACACGATACCGCGGTGACGTGCCAAACGCAGATGATTCGAACCATCAGCTTACGCCCGTCTTCAAGCCGGAGTTCTCCCCTGAGCATCTGTTGACGGGGAGCTTTACCGGCGGCTTCAATCTGTTTTCTTCTGCAGCAATCAACAGCGTTCTGAGCACCCTTCCAGAAGCAGAGTGTGATCTAAGGAACTTGCAGTTTGAAATCGGGCTTCGGCTAGTCGAGCAAGAACCGCATTTGAAAGTCCATCGCATTCCTCAGATTGCGTTCGTCGATCCGACGGTCGCTACAGCCCAGCTCCTTGAAAGCCAGCGTCTTGCGGTCGAAAAGCATTTGGATCGCCGTGGCATCCCTGCTGTAGTCAACGTCGCATGCGAGCATCCGCCTATCCTTTCGCCATTCTTTTCTGAACGAACTGACGCGACGGTCACTGTGTTGATTCCCACTCGGAACCAGTTTGAGCGAGTTCAAAAATGTGTTGAAGACGTCCGTGCGACGACTTGCGAAAACGTTCATATTCGAATGATCGACAATCAGTCGGACGACGAGAATCTGTTTTCGTTTTACGAAACGCAGCAAAGGTTGGGACGGTTTTCGGTCGAGCATTTCGATGAACCGTTTAATTACGCTCGCATGCACAATGTTACGATCGAACGTCTCGATTCTGAATTTGTGATTTTATTGAACAACGACGTCTTTGATTTCAGCGATGGCTGGACCGATCAGCTCGTTGGCACGGCGAGGTTGTCCGAGGATATCGGCTGCGTCGGGGCTTTATTACGCTATCCTGATGGTATGACGCAGCACGGCGGAGTGTCGTTTGGAATCGGGCGACCGTGTCGTCATATTCATTTGGGAATGCCAGCAGACGCGCCAGGTTATTGCGGACGTTTGCAATCGCTACAACAGCTATCGGCGTTAACCGCGGCGTTGCTTTTGATCCGTCGAGATGTCTATCAAAGACTGGGCGGATTTGATGAAGTGAGATTTCCGGTCAGCTACAACGACACGGATCTGTGTCTGAGGATGCGATCAGCGGGCTATCGAGCGATTTACAATCCTCGCGTGACGGCCATCCATGAAGAGAGCGTCTCGAGAGGCCGCTCGCCGTTGGAGCGAAAATGGCGCAACGAGTTCATGCAGCTGTGGAAAGGTGAAATCGAGTCCGATCCTTTTTACAGCCCACATCTTTCGCATCGGGAGTACGCAGTAGAGAATGTCGCTTTCCGGGCCTGGCAACAGCGAAAGCAAGTGTCGATAAAAGCGATGATCGACGCCGCATAGTTTTGATCCGGAATCCGTTGCTGAGCACAAAACACAAGCAAACCATCTTTTTTGAGGGAGTTAACATGCCACGCGGCAAAACATTCGACACAGTAACCAACACAATCGGCGACACGCCGATGATTCGAATCAATCGCCTCGTCCCGAACGACCACGCAACGGTGTTTGCAAAATGCGAATTCTTTCAGCCGCTTAATAGCGTTAAGGATCGTATCGGTGTGGCAATGATCGCAGCGGGCGAACGCGACGGCAAAGTGACTCCGCAATCGCACATCATCGAACCGACCAGCGGCAACACTGGGATCGCGCTGGCATTTGTCTGCGCAGCGAAGGGTTATCGGCTAACACTGACAATGCCGGAGTCGATGTCGCTGGAACGTCGCGCGTTGCTGCGGTCGTTAGGCGCAAACTTAGTCTTAACTCCAGCAGCCGAAGGCATGAAAGGTGCCATCAACGCCGCGACCGAACTTGTCGAAAAAGATCCCGACGGTTGGATGCCGCAGCAGTTCGAAAATCCAGCCAACCCAGCAATCCACGAAGAAACGACCGGCCCAGAGATTTGGGAAGACTCTGGAGGACAGATCGATGCGATCGTGGCAGGAGTAGGAACCGGTGGCACGATTACTGGCGTGAGTCGTTTTATCAAATCGAAAAATCCAAACTTCAAAACGATTGCCGTTGAGCCAGCAACGTCGCCTGTCATCGGTGGCGGCGCGCCGGGCAAACATCGTATTCAGGGTATCGGAGCCGGGTTCATCCCCAAGAACCTCGACACGTCACTCGTTGACGAAGTTGTCACCGTCGACGACGAAGACGCGTTTGCTTGGGGTAAACGCTTGGCAAAAGAAGAAGGCATCATGGCCGGCATCAGCAGCGGTGCCAACATGTGCGCCGCTGCTCAAGTTGCAGCTCGTCCTGAGTTCGCTGGCAAGCGCATCGTGACGATCATGTGCAGCCTCGGCGAACGCTACCTGTCGACGCCACTGTTTGATGGACTCGTCGGATAACGGCAGTTTACGTACTTAAAGGCGTGGTGGATCTTGCTGAAGATCCCTGAGGTGAAGCGAAGGAAGTTTAGCAACTTTCACTAGCTTTCGGTTTGCATCAATGTCTCTAGCTCCAGGCAACTCGCAATTGCAGAGTTGCCTGCGCGTGGACGCATGCAGTTGGAAACTCGCCCGGGCGGAACGACCTCTAGAAAGACTCCGCAAAGTCATCTCGCAACTTCTTGCTGCGGTCGTTCGCAAACTACTGACTGGAGAGCCGTATGCGAGAGTACCGCGCGTACGGCTCAGAGCGGAGTCCGACTTGAACGGACTTTCCTTCTTGGCTCTTGATTCTTGAGCATGGCAGAGCGATTCAGTGCGTCGCATATGTTCACCCCATGACAGGGAGACGCCAAACCGTCGAGCTTGCTTTTAACAATCGCTGTGCAGCCTACGAAAGGTTTTCCGCGTGAATCGAATGGTGGGTGTCAGCCCTTCCTACCATCGTTTCTTCTGGAACAACCTGAATCTCATTGCTTCGGCGGACCGTTCTTTTTCTTCGGCATACCCCGCACGCTTGACGACGTAACTGTACTGTGGATTCCCGCAATCGGCGGACTCGCGATTGGCCAAGGCATGCCCTCTACGGCGCCCGGGCAGCAGTTATCGCGTTGACGCCGACTTGGCGAGTTGAACGTGCCAAATCTCATGTACGGCTGGAGTGCCCAATCCATGACTGACTTCCGACGTCCCAAACGCAGACCCACGAAGCGACGCAATCGAAGAAGGAACAGCCACGGGCGACGGCTGTTGACGCAGTCGGAACTCAGACTAGAACTGAGCCATCTGCCGTCTGTGGAAACGCTCGAAGATCGTCGGATGTTGGCGGCTGACATTACGAATGTTTCGTCGTACACGCAGAGTGGACCGTTAGAAATCGAAATTGGTGGCCTGACACCGGGGACAAGTGGGCATGACCAGACCAACGCGTCCACGGATGCAACAATCAACGGTCTACTCAACGTCACGCTATTGAATGGTTTTCAGCCGAGTGTCGGAAATACCTTTGAGTTTCTCACATTCCCGACTGGGACGCTTGCCGGGAAATTCACATCGGCAACAGGGCTTTACGGCTTTGGAGACGGATCGCTCTACTTCGACGTGGTCGAGACAGCAACGAGCCTGCAATTGGTCGTAAAAGAACTGCCCGGCGCCGCCGACGCGAAACCGACAACAACAGATCTGCAGGACGCGTTTGGCACGTTTTACAGTAGCTACTTTTCCTTGACGACTCCACAAACGATAAGCGGAGATTTGTTGCTAAACGATTACAATTACGTGCGTGGCAACTTCACTCTGAATCAACGAGCCGCCGAAACGGTCGACATCACTAGAACCGGCCTGGCACCGGTTGAAAAAGAGGTAACGACCTTAACGTTGGCAGCTACCGGTGCGCATTCATTTTTCGGCGCCGGAGGAAGTTACTGGACGGCCGACACTGATGCCGATGGCGAAATCGACCAAAACGAAATTAATACGAACGCCGTCGGTTTTTCCATGACCGATGTCGATTTTGGATTGGCCGTGATGGCGCCGACGACTTTCGATGGAAGCGTGTACCATGCCGTGCAGTCGAATGCTGGCGTGACAACATTCGTTGGCGATCTCATCGACCTTACTGCTCATGAAGTGAGCGTAGACATCGATGGCGGCACGGAAAACCTGGCCGTCGATCTGCCAGCGGCAGTCAATTTTCGCTCCAGCTACGAAACGTCCGTCGGGGCAAACGACGGACAACTGGCAATCACGATACGCACCGACACGGACCCAGCAACACCAGACACGATCGACTTGTCGGGGACCGGTCCTCGCGCGCGAGTCACAGCGAACAACGCTACCCTGTCGGTGTCGA